>JAPULC010000506.1 GCA_027295305.1 Gammaproteobacteria bacterium | reverse complement strand
GAGCGACGGGGCGCCGAAGCTGCTTGATTTCGGAATTGCCAAAATCTTGAACCCGGAGCTTTCGTTGATCAAGGGCGATCCAACGGCGCCGGAGTTTAGGGTCATGACGCCGGAGTACGCCAGCCCCGAGCAGGTGCGCGGCTACCCGATCACGACGGGAAGCGACGTGTATGCGCTCGGCGTATTGCTGTATGAGTTGATGTCCGGCCACCGGCCGTACCGCCTGCGGAGTCGAGTGCGCGCGGAGATCGAGCGGGCGATCTGTGAAGAGGAACCAGAGAAACCCAGCACCTCGGTGAGCCGGGTCGAATCACATGAAGAAACGGACGCATCCAAGACGACCGCGACGATCACCCCCGAATCCGTCAGCAAGGTGCGCGAAGGTCGCCCGGATCGACTCAGGCGACGCCTGGCCGGTGATATCGACAATATCGTCCTGATGGCGATGCGCAAAGAGCCCCAGCGTCGGTACGTGTCCGCGGAGCAGTTTTCCGAAGACATACGCCGGCACCTCGACGGTTTGCCCGTCATCGCGCACGGTGATTCAATCAGATATCGCTTTACGAAATTCGTGCGCCGTCACCGGGCCGGGGTCGCCGCTGCGGCCGTGATCGTGCTCTCGCTGGTGGGAGGGATCGCCGCAACCTTATCGCAGGCCCGGGTCGCAGCGGCCGAACGTGACGCCGCAAGACAGGCCGAGTCGGCTGAGGCCGAGCAACGTGCACGCGCCGAGACCGAACGTGACCGCGCCGAAAGAGAACGGGCGACCGCCGAGCGACGCTTCAATCAAGTGCGCTCACTCGCCAACACGTTTATGTTCGATTTTCATGATGCGATCGTAAAGCTCGATGGCACGATACCTGCACGCCAACTTCTCGTCACCACCGCTCTCGAATACCTCGACGCGCTCGCTCAGGAAGTCGAGGCGAATGATGAGTTGAAGCGAGAATTGGCTTACGCCTATGACCGTGTTGGCGAGATACGCTTCAGCAGACGAAATCCAAGTCTCGGCGACATCCCAGGCGCTCTAGAGAACTATCGACAAGGACTCGATCTCAGACGAGATGTGCTCACGGCGTCGCCCCAAGACCAAAGGCTTCTCCTGGAAGTCTCCACAAGCCATATTCACATTGGTGACATGTTGCTCAGTTCCGGCGCTTCCGCCGAGGCGGTCGCTGCCTATCAAGAAGCGATGCGCATTCGTCAATCGCTGGTGACCGTGGACCCCAGATGGCGACGAGATTACGCCATCATCCTGAGCGCGCTTGGCGGGGCGCTCTTACGCGACGGCAAGAGCGAAGAGGCAAAGCAGCATTACCTCAGGTCCTTGGCTATCCGAGAAGAGCTTGTCGCCGAAAACCCCGAAGATCACGTGTTGCAGCGTGACCTCTCCAGCATATACCTGCGTGTGGGAGGACGGTTCGCGGACGCTGGTGACCACCAAGGCGCGCTCGAGAGATACAAGCAATCTGTCGCCATTCGCGAGCAATTATTCAAGGCCAGTCCCGACAACAGCATCGCAAAGCGCGATCTGGCCGTGGCCCACTACTTCGTCGCGCAAACCTATCTCGCGTTGAATAATGCGACCGCGGCTATCGATCATCTTCAGTACTTCGTTCTCGCAACGCAGCAACGCGCCGACGACAATCCGAACAACTCTCGCACGAAGCGTGATCTTGCAGCCGCCCACGAGCTGCTCGGAAGTGCCTTCGCCCAGACTCGTGATTGGGACGAGGCTCGCGCATCCTACGTCGAGTTCAACTCTGTAATCCGTTCACTTTCCGAAGCTCACCCCGCCAATACACTGTATCGCCACATGCTCGCCAGCAGCTATGAACACCTCGGCGATGTGGCCGCGGCCACCGACGACCCAGATGACGCCATCCGCCCAATTCAACAAGCCCTCAATATCGTCGAGGCACTTGTTGCGAAGGATCCCGACAACGTTCGCTGGCCCACCCAACGTGCCCGAACGCAGCTCAAGCTGGGGGCAGCGCTCGCCGAGATCAACGACTTCGCCGAAGCCCAGCTGCAGCTCCTTGCCGCTCAGGAGACCTATGCGTCGCTCATACAAACACAGTCGCAAGATGCCCAGATTCGCAGCGGCTTGGTGAGTGCGCTCCAGGAACTGTCCAGGCTCATGGCGGCGCTTGGACAGGGAACCGCCGCATTGCCTTATATCGAGCAAGGGCTCGAGGTCGCCCAATCGCGCACGCCGTCGCTGCTGCGCGATCTTGCCGTCGCCCACCACCTGGCCGGTCATCGCGACCTCGCTATCCGGATCGTCGAGGAGGCACTTGGACTTCTCGAGCAGGCGCCCAAGACACAGGATGTCGATGAACTGCGGTCGAAACTCCAAGCCGACCTCAAACGATATCGCAACGAGGCCGTGTCGCTGAAGAAGGCATCGTGGCAGGGTGGTATCGTGACATGAAGTGGTCGCAGGCGTTCGTGCAAGTGTGATCGCTCCGTCCACTCAGCGGTCGATTCGATCGGCCGTCTTGTCATGAGAGATCTGCGCAGCGGTGACGCCTAACGCGGGCGCTTTCCGAACCCTCGGGCGGCACCCGCTTTTTGTGCACCTTGCAGGGATCGAACACGACGCGGATTTAACAATCGTGCCGAGACAATGACGTGTTAGGCGCCGTCCCAACAGAACGTTGTCGCAACCGAACAAACGTTTTTCACGCTACTGGGCCGCTGGGATCTCATTTACCTCAAACCAAAGTTCGTTTGTCGGCTCCGGCAATACACCGGTACTCATGAGTATTAATAAGGCGACAACAGTGATGATCGGTAGCAACCACGACAGAGCGTACACGCTTAGAAGCAGTATCGTGGCGATTCGTCCCGGTGGCTGAATCGTTGCGTGCCGTTGATGCTCCCAGAGAAGCTTCGTGTATTGGGCGACCAGTTTCGCTGAGGAAGATTCCGGCATAATGGCGCGGACCTTCGGGATGATACGTCTGGCCAATTGATCGGACAGCTCCTCGCCAGCTAGATCGTCTGTACTCAGTTGTTCCAATGCCGCGCGGCGCGCCAGTGTGTTGATCCTGGCCGTCATCATTGTACCCACAAAGAGAAACGCTCCGATTAGACCAAGGAAGATCGAGGA
>JAPULC010000505.1 GCA_027295305.1 Gammaproteobacteria bacterium | reverse complement strand
TGCTGCCGGGCCTTAGGTCCGACCCGCGCAACGAAGCCATGCGTTTCGCCTACAACGAGATCGTCGGCAGTTGAGAAGATGCTGCTGTGACTTCAGACTTCGATCAGACTAGGCCGCAACGACCTCCATGTCCTGGGCCTTGACCGGCTGTCCGCAACCGCCACAGGTCAACGTGAGCGCGTTCACCGCCCCGCATTCGGCGTGGGCGATGGTGATGGGTGGGGATTCGTCCGCACCCCACCCCCACTTGTCGCCCCACTGTGCAAGTCCCACGAACACCGGATAGAGCTCGAGGCCCTTCTGGGTGAGGCGATACTCGTAGCGTGGCGGGCTGTCCTGATACCGCTCGCGACGGAAGATGGCGGCGTTGACCAGCGCGTTCAGGCGATCCGACAGGATGGCCTTGGACAACCCGAGAGATTGCTCGAAGTCCTGGAAGCGCCTTCCCTTGAGAAACGCCGTACGCAGGATCAGCAGCGTCCAGGGATCTCCGATGACGGACAGGGTCTTCGCTACTGAACATTGCAGCTTGCCGACTTCGCTGATCTTCATGGGCCACCGTTCAGAATCTAAACTCACACGATTATACGGTATCATTGGCTCGGGCAAACCGTGGCTGAATCCTTGACGACATCCCCTCTGAGCATGAAGAACAAGCGAAGCAACCAGGAGCGCGCCGAGCTGTCGGAGCGAAAGCTCCTGGAAGCCGCCATCGAGCTCATGGGCAGTCATGGCTACCAGAAGACCACCGTGGCGGAGATCAGCCGCCAGGCCGGCTACAGCCCGGGACTCGTGACGCACCGCTTCGGGTCCAAGCTGAGACTCCTCGACACCATCATCGAGGGGGCGATGCTGCAGTTTCAGCGGTCTACGTTGCCCGCGGCAATCGGCGACGCCGAGGGTCTGGATGCCCTCGTCAGTTTCTGCACCAGCCGCCTGCAACCCGAGGCCATTGGTCAGGCTACGAGGGCCTTCTACACCGTCATGGGTGAGTCGCTTGGCCCGGTGCCGGAGATCCGTCCCACCTACGCCCGCTCTAACGTGCAATGGCGCGAGCTCGTCTGCGGGTGGGTGCAGCAGGGCCAGCGCGACGGTGAGATTCGACCGGATGTGGACCCCAACACCGCGGCTGGCCTGGTGGTGGGACTGATCAGGGGTCTGATCTTGCAGTGGATGATCGACCCGGACGCGCTCGATCTCGACAGTTTGCGCGAGGAGTGTGCGCAGTGGCTACGCCTTGCGCTTGGCAGCGCTTGATTTAGCCCCGGATGATCAGGGGGACGGCTCCATTTCGCGCTAACTACCTGAATTAGTTGATGAAGCGTTCGCTGTGTATGGAACACGGTCGGTATCGGAGATGCCACGCGAAATATCCGGGCTAGACCACGCATTTAGGTTGCCCGGTTACTATACGGGCGTATAGTATTTGTGAGGCATAGGATTCAATTCCAACATGGAGCCGTGTGCTCGAATCGGAGACTTTCATGAGCGAAGCAGCAACCCTCGATCCGAAACCCCGCGAGCTCGATCTTTCCTGGATGAAGCGGCGCGGCGAGTGGAACACCCGCGCCGAGCCCAAGGATAGCGATGACGGCCTCACCCTGGCCGACATCCAGATCGGTGCTTACGGTGATATTCCGGATGAGAGCGATAACCTCTCCGGTCGTCCGCGGGGCGCCGCGGTGCGTGAAGACGCGTATCGCATCGGCGGCTACCAGTTGCGCAGCAAGAAAGACATCTGGCTGCACAACGCTTCCTGGTTGTACGAAGAGGCGCTGCAGCGCCAGTGGAGCTCGGCAACGGACATCCCGTGGCACACCATCCAGCCTCTGCCAGACGACATCGAGCAAGCCGAGTGCCAGCTCGCCACCTTTCTCACGGAGGTGGAATTCGTGGCGGGTGACGTCCCTGCAAGCTGGCTCGCCAAGGCGAGTCCGGACTACTTCGAGGCGCGCTCGCTGCTGCTCGCCCAGGTGATGGACGAGTCGCGTCACATGGACGTCTTTCGCAAACGCGCGTTCGCAAACGGCGGGGGCCTCATGCAGCGTCTTGGCGGCACCGCAGGGGTGGTGGGCAGCATCGACATGGCGCAGGACTTCAACGAGATGTCGGCGAAGCTGCACCTCTCGGGAGAGGGCGCGGTGCTGACCATCTTCCGGATGGGCGAGCTGATGGCCTACAACGATGCAGAGAAATACATGTACCGCTTGTGCGCGCAGGACGAAGCCCGTCACGTGGCGTTCGGGGTGATGCACATGCGTTACGTGGCGGAGGCCGCCCCCGAGTTGATGGAAGAGATCCATTGCTATCTCGACGAAAGCGAGCGCGGCGGAACGATTGGTGGCCCCGCAGGTGGCAGTGCCCAGCCCTCGGGTCAGCCACCGGCGAATGCTGCGAGCAATCAGAACCCTGCGGCAGGCGGCGCGAGTAGCGAGGCGCTGGCCATCCTGCTTGGGGGCGGCAAGGATAAATTCGACGAGGGCTTCAACAAGCTCCGCGCGATTCGCCAACGTCAGGGCATCGAATACATCAAGCGCGTGAGGGCCGCCGGTTTCGGCGAGCGCTTCGAGAATGGTCGTGCGCCGGAGCGGCTCTGCCGCATGGCGCAGGACGCGTAACGACCCAAACACGCGACGAACGAGAGAAAACCCCGGGAAGTCCGGGGTTTTCCTGTTTTCACTTAAGTGCCCTGAGGGCACTCATCACGAGCAACGTTGCCAATGAGTGACACCAAGAGCAAGGCCGAGGCGACGCCCGCCACGACCCCCGAGATGGAAATTCCCACGCCCTCCTACGATTGGATGGGCAAGAGCCGGGAATGGAATACCCACGTCCTCCCCGGCAAGAAAGGGCTGACGTTGGGTGCGCTCAACGTGGGGGCCTACAGCGAGATTCCCGACTACTGGGACGATCAAACGCGCATGCCCCGCGGCGCGCTGCCGCGCCCGGGGATACCCCCCATCGGCTATGCGCTTCGGCACAAGCATGAGGTGTGGGCGGACTGTGCAGCGGACCTCTACGAGGAAGCCATCCAGCGCCGGTGGATTCCCGCCACCGACGTGGATTGGGGATCCATCCAACAGTTGCCGGACGACCTGGAGACGGCGATCTGTCAGGTTTGCACGGAGCTCAGTCAGGCCGCGAACACCGAGATCGAGATCGTCTCGTACTGGCAGGTGAAGATGGCGTACGGCTATCACGAGGTGAAGATGTTTCTTGCCACGCTGACGTACGATTCGGCGCGTCACAACGAGGTGTTCCGAAAACGGGCGCTGGCCAATGGCGGTGGGCTCGGGCTCGAGAGCCGCGGCAACATCAATCGAATGTTGCGCGAGAGCAAGGGCGGCTGGACCGAAACCGTCGCGCAGCTGATTCTGCTGCGCGGCACGATGCTGATGATGATGTACCGCTACTTGCACCGCTACGCGAACAGCGACGCGGAACGCGAAATCTACGCACGGTGTCTGCAGGACAAGGCCCGCCATCTGGCATACGGCCTCGACCATCTGCATTACGCCATCAATCACCAGGACGATCAGCGTCAGATCCTGCGTACGGTGCTGGTGCTGGGTGAAAACACCATTGCCCGGGAGCTGAGGGATCCGGTGCTGTGCGAGGCCCTCGCGATCATTTTCGGCGGCGGCATCGACGCCGCGGCGACTCGCGGCATGGACGAGGTCGAGCACATGCTCGGCGATTGGCTGCGCTACTACCACGCGTGTTGCAAATGGCTCGGTATCGACCGCACGCGCATGGTCCATCCCGTTCTCGCCCAATACCTGGAGAAATAGCGATGGCACGATTCCCCACGGTGGAGTGGTTGGACGAGGTCCGCGAGGCCTTCAACACCCACAAGGAATATCACGGTGCCGGCGGCGGACGCTGCAATGCCAAGGTGGGACTCAAGGTCGGCGATGACGACTTCCTCGTGGTGTTCAAAGGCCTCGAGTGCATCGAGGCGCGTGAGGTCACCGACGCCGATCTCGCGGATGCGGACTTCTATCTCGACATGGAGCCTGAAGAGTGGCGGGCAATGCTGGACAGCATCAAGGAGAACGGCCACGCGGGCCTCGATCACACGCTGAACACCATCGACCTGAACAAAGCACCGAGCGGGCTCGCCAAGTCGAGGGACAACGACCAGTACCGCACCGACCTGTTCTACCGGTACAACCAGACGCTGCAGTTCTTCTTCGACGCCTCGTCGAAGGTCGACACCCAGTTTGAATGACGGAGTAAGTCGAGATGCCTCAGTTTCCTTCCGTTGATTGGCTGAACGCCGCACGCGAAAGCGTGAACAACGATCCTGACTACCGGGCGCTCGGGAGCTCGGATTACAGCGTCGGGATCAAATCCGGGGACGCCGTTTTTCGTGTGGATTTCGAAGCCTTCGAATGCAGCGACGTGCGTGAGATCCCGGAGACGGATCTGCGCGACACCGACTTTTATCTCGACATGTCGCCGAGTCAGTGGCGTGCTTATCTCGAATCGGTTCAGAGCGACGCGCCGCAAACCCTCAGTGATCTCGACCTCACGATCGAAGGTGGCATCGTGCGGGGCGGCGATGAGCGGCGCAAAGTGGCCTTTCCCCAGTACCACCTGTCGTTGGAGCGATTCTTCCGACAGGCAAACGAGATCGAGACTAGCTTCTAAGAAGGAGAAAATGGGGTCTGACCCCATTTTCTCTGCCGGCTACAATTCCCCTGCACTCACCCGGTATCTCTGACCATGAGCGAAGAGGCACCCCTGGATTTCATTCGCCAGATCATCAAGGCGGATCTCGAAAGCGGAAAGCACACCGAGGTCGTGACGCGCTTTCCCCCGGAGCCCAACGGCCATCTCCACATCGGGCATGGCCTGGCCATCTGTTTGAATTTCGGCGTCGCCCAAGAGCACGGCGGGCGCTGTTATCTGCGTTTCGATGACACCAATCCCATCAAGGAGGACCCGATCTACGTCGAAGCGCAGCAACGTGACGTTCATTGGCTCGGCTTCGATTGGGAGGATCGGCTGACCCACGCGTCGGATTATTTCGGCGAGCTCTACGACTTTGCAGAAGAGCTCGTGCAGAAGGGGCTCGCCTACGTAGACAGCCAGAGCGCTGAAGAGATTCGCGCCAATCGGGGCACGCTGACGGAGCCCGGCACCAATAGTCCCCACCGCGATCGCAGTGTCGAGGAGAACCTCGATCTCTTTCGGCGGATGAAAGCAGGAGACTTCCCCGACGGCGCCCAGGTGCTGCGCGCGAAGATCGACATGGCGTCCCCCAACATCAACATGCGCGACCCGGTGATCTATCGCATTCGTCACGCGACGCACCAGGAGACGGGGGACACGTGGTGCATCTATCCGATGTACGACTATGCACACTGCATCTCGGACGCGCTCGAAGGCATCACGCACTCGCTGTGCTCACTCGAGTTCGAGGACCATCGACCGCTTTACGACTGGTTCCTCGACAACGTGAGCGTGCCCTGCCATCCGCGCCAGATCGAGTTCTCGCGCCTCGGTCTCGAGTACAGCGTGATGAGCAAGCGCTTCTTTGCGGCGCTCATCGACGATGGACACTTCGACGGCTGGGACGACCCGCGTCTGCCGACCATTGGTGGGCTGCGGCGGCGGGGATACACACCCGGCTCGATTCGCGAATTCATGCGTCGCGTCGGTATCACCAAGAGCCAGAAGGTGGCGGAGATGAGCTTGCTGGAGAGCTGTATCCGCGAAGAGCTCGACCACATTGCCCCGCGCGCCATGTGCGTGCTCGACCCGGTGAAGCTCGTGATCGACAACTACCCAGAAGGCGAGAGCGAGGAGCTCGAAGCACCCTGGCATCCCCAGCAGGCTGAGATGGGCACGCGCACCATGCCCTTCACCCGAGAGCTCTACATCGAGCGTGAAGACTTCACGGAGAATCCGCCGCGCAAATACCGGCGCCTCTCCCCCGGCGAGGAGGTGCGTCTACGTTACGGCTACATCGTAAAGTCGGATTCGGTGGTGAAAGACGACTCGGGCAACATCGTCGAGATTCACTGCACCTACGATCCGACGACGCGCAGCGGCACTGGCACGAATCGTAAACCGAAAGGCGTGATTCACTGGGTGAGCGCCACCGACTCGGTTCCGTGCGAGGTACGTGTCTACGATCGACTGTTCCGGGTGCCAAGACCCAAAGCGGACGCCATGCACACTGATCTGAATCCCGACTCCATGGTGGTCATGCCGAACGCGCGAGTGGAGCGCGCGCTGCGCGATGCCCCTCTGGAGAGCCGTTATCAGTTCGAGCGCACCGGCTACTTCTACCTCGATCCGCTCTCGCAGGGCGAAGGCCATCCGGTGTTCAATCGCGTGGTGAGCTTGCGTGACAGCTGGGCGAAGATCGAGGC
>JAPULC010000504.1 GCA_027295305.1 Gammaproteobacteria bacterium | reverse complement strand
ACGGCCTCAGCTGGGACTTTGCCCTGCACAGTGGGCTCGCCATGCCGACGGGCGGCAGCAGTGCATTTCGCGTGCGCAGCGGGCGTCAGAAGGTATCGAATGCTGCGGCAGACGATCTGGCCTATACGCTGCGGGGTCGCTACACCGGGGTATCGGGGCTGCAGCTTGCCGCCACCGTGCAGTTTCAAACCGACGCGAGTCAGATGAGCGGTGACGGCTTGGACGAGGGGGTGCTGCTTTCGTTGCACGGCACTTTCGAGCGTGGCCCTTTCGGCCTGCGAGCGCTCTATGCGCGCTGGGATTTCGACGGAGACACCGTAGAGGCCGCAGGTGCCGATGAGCAGAGCGGCTGGTTCATCGAGCCCTCCTATCGCTTCAAAGTACGTCGAGGCGAGTTCGGCCTTTATACGCGCTTTGAGGACGTCGAAGGGGCACGTTCACAGGACCAGTTCGAGCAGTGGGAGCTTGGCTTCAACTACTGGCCCGTCGACAACGTCGTGTTCAAGTTCGACTACCGCAACCGCGAGCACGACCTGGCGGCGGCAGAGGATCGTGATTTCAACGGATTCGATCTCGGCATGGGATATCAATTCTGATGCGGCGCGCGGCTGTCCCATTGCTGATTGCGCTCGCGGCGCAGGTCTGGGCCGCCGCGGGCCTGTATCAGCCCCCCGAGCAATTCGTCGCGGACGCGTTCAACGGGACGCCGCCGAAAGCTCGTGCCCTGTGGCTCGACGCGGACGTGAAGAGCGGTCTCGCGGAGATCTTCGGCCGTGCTCCTGCGATGCTGCGCATTCGCTACTGGCACCGCGGGACGCGCACCGTGTGGATTCTGGAAGAGATCGGGAAGGAAAAGCCCATCACCACTGGAATCGTCGTGGACGACGGCGCGATTGAAGACATGCGCGTCCTGGTATTTCGCGAAAGCCGCGGCTGGGAGATCCGCTATCCCTTCTTTACCGACCAGTTCAAAGACCGACGCCTCACCGGCCGCAGCGAGCTCGATGGCCACATCGACGGCATCACCGGCGCGACGCTCTCGGTGCGGGCCATGAAGAAAATGGCTCGAGCGGCGCTTCTATTGGATCGCCACGCCCGCGAGACCCGCGTGGCCACGAAGTAGGCTAAGCGTTTCAGTGCGCTGGGCATCGAGACTGCATCACTACATTGGCTTGCTGGCAGCCCTGTTCGTCCTGATCCTCTCCGCCAGCGGGCTCCTGCTCAACCACGCCGACGCGTTGGGCCTCGGGCAAATCCCTGCCGGGTCAACCGCGCTTCGTGCCTGGTATGGGATCAAAGCCCCTCCCCTCCCGGATGGCTATCGGGTGGATGACCTCTACGTCACCCAGCTCGGGGACAATCTGTATCTCGATGCAGCGCGCATCAGCCGCGCCCCCGGCGAGCTGATCGGCATCGCCGACCACGACGGCGTGCTGGTGGTGGGCTTGAGCGAGCGCGTGATGCTGTTCACGTTCGATGGCCAGTTGATCGAGGACATCACCCTCGACACACCCCCCACACGGGTCGGTCGCACCGCTGATGGCCGCGTGGTGCTCGAGACCGCCACCGGGCTTCTCAAGGCAGATCCGGATTTAACCGAATGGCAACGCGTGCAAAATTCCACGGTGACGTGGGCCGAAGCTCATGCGCTCCCCGAGGATCTATCCGCACGGATCGCTGCCGACTACCTCGAAAATGCCCTCAATTGGGAACGGGTGTTGCTCGATCTGCACAGTGGTCGCCTGTTCGGGGCAGCCGGCGAGCTCGTGATGGATCTGGCGGCGATATGTATGCTCATCCTCGCAGCCACAGGCATCTGGCTATTCTTCCGGCGACAACGCACGAACGGATCTTGACGACCGCCCGACTCTCTTCGAATACACAGAACCAAATGACCTCCTGCACCGACATATATCGTCAAGCAGGTCGAGACCGGCAATGCTTGGTACGCAATCAGACGCCAGGTTGATCTCGCGCGCGCTGGCGGGTTCTTCCGGAGCGTGGACGGGACTCGTACGCCGCTACGAGCGGCGGATCTACAACTATGCGCTGCGCATGGTGGGTCACCCTGACGATGCGCTGGATGTGGTACAGGAGGTGTTCATGGCGGTACACCGTAACCTCGCTACGTTTCGAGGTGAAAGCACCTTCGCGAGCTGGCTGTTTCGCATCGCGAACTACCGCTCTACCGACTTTCTTCGCAGACGCCGCACGTTCGCACCATTGGACGAGACGGGGGAGCTTCCAGACCAGGCGCCTTATTCGGATCCTGCGGCGAGTGCCGGCGCCTTGAACGTCAACCAGCGGCTGACACTCGCCATGCAGACGCTGCCAGCCGAGCAGCGCGTGGTGGTGGAGCTGAAGTTTTTCCAGCATTTCACCTTCGAGGAGATCGGCGGCCAGCTCGGCATCTCCCCCAACACGGCAAAGACGCGCCTGTACACGGCGCTCAGAAAACTCCGGACAGTGGAGGAACTCAAAGATGCGCTGTGACGACGCGAGAGAACACCTCTTCGATTACGCCGACGATCGACTCGACGCGTATCTTCGTAGAGGGCTCGACGAACATCTCGAGACCTGCGACGAATGCGCAGCTCAGCTGGAGGAGCTGCGTGGATTTTCGCGCCTGGCGGCCGCATGGCGAGACGAGCCCCTGCCCCCTGGTACCTCCCCCGTTGCTCGTCCTGATCCGACCCACTCCGGCTTGCGGCCGCCGGGCGGTTTTCTTCAATGGCTGCCCCTTGCCGCCGGAGTCGTGCTGGCGCTATTGGTGCTCATGCGGGCCGAACTCGACGTCAACGACAGTGGCTGGCGTTTGAGCTTCGGCAGCCAGGCGGAGATGGAACGTCGCCTCGATGACCGCCTCGCGAGCTTTCAGTCCGAGCAACGACTGATGCTAGGTGAGCTGCGCGTAGCGCAACTCGCCGATCAGGAGATCATAGCGCGGGGCCTGGTTACCTCGACGCGCGAAGTGAGGCTCCAGGAACTGCAGGCGCTCTCAGCGATGTTCGCCGCGGAGATGGACAGACGCTCGCGCGAGACCGACGACAGCCTGCGCTATCTGGTCGAGTATCAGCTTCGCGATCAGAACGAGATCGAGCGTCTTTCGCGCGACCTGATGCAAATTCGATACACGGGAGAAAATCAGCCATGAGATCAATCCTGCTGATTGCCGCATTGTTCTGGTCGTGCGTTTCATGGGCCGCAACCGACAAGGACGCCCTCGCCCGCGAGCTCAACATCATGCGCGAGATTCTGCGAACCGCCAGCGATTCGACGAAGACACGCTCAGCTCGAGTCAGTGCGGTCACCGC
>JAPULC010000503.1 GCA_027295305.1 Gammaproteobacteria bacterium | reverse complement strand
GTCACCGCGCTGGGGCTGATTGCATCCGAGGTCGCTTGGGACGCCGTATTGAGCGCTGCCGGCGCAGGGTAACGGCCACGCAGTGACGCGATGCGACGGGTGCCATCGAGTCGTGGCCTTCGGGGACCTCGAGTGGCCCCTGAAGCGCTCAGCTTCCCGTTAGCCGCTCGCGGATGCGTCGATATGCGGCGCCGAGCTCTTCGGCGACGACCTCCAGCCCTGCACCCACCGTGCGCGACGTCTCGACTATTCCGTCCTTGGCTTGGGCGAGCCTCGGCTCGAGTTGCTGCCACTTCTTCTCGAGCTCTTCCCATTCCTCTTTCGCCTCCATTGTGGCGAGATGAATCTGAACACGGAGCTCGTCGCGCTGCTCTTTGAGCCTTGCGGCGATCTGGGCAAGATCCTCTTTGTCGATGGCCATGGTGTCATCCTCGGGTCCGATACACCCAACGTGCGTTATCCGACGCTAAGTATGCCCGACACGGATCAAACCGGCGGTTGTTCGGTTCACACTCGGTAGACCCGCGCGGCGGTGCCGTAGAACATCGCGTGCTTCTCATCTTCGGAGAAGTCGGCGACGATCTTCTTGAGACCGTTCCAGAGCACCGGGTAGGAGATCGACAGCTTGTCGACGGGAAAGTTACTCTCGAACATGCAGCGCTCGGGTCCGAAACATTCGATGGTGTGGAGGTAGTAGCGTTTCTGCGCCTCGGCAAACTCGTCGGACGTGGGGGGTTGATCGTCCTTGTCCCAGCCGAATCCGTTGTCTGGCATTGCAAGCCCGCCGATCTTGGCAACGACGTTCGGGCAGGCCGCGATGTCCGCGATGTCGCCTTGCCACTGCTCGAAGATCTCTTCGACCCTGTCTCGGTAGGGGCCGATACCCAGCGGCGTGCCGAAGTGATCGAGAATCATCGTCGTCTCGGGGACGGCCCTTGCGAGCGCGGCATAGTCCTGATTTTGATGGAAGAAATGCCAGGTGTCGTAGCTGAGCCCACGCTTTCCCAGCGCGCTGACGCCGGCGCGAAAATCTTCATCGGCATAGATGTTGCCGGGTTGGCGGCGCCCGGAATTGGTGAGAGCACCCGTCGCGTCGTGCGGACCGGCGTGGCGAATCCCGCGAAACAGGCCAGCGCCGGCGGCCTCGTGTGCATCGAGCACCTCGGCGAGCGCGTCACCGAGCGTGAGATCGGCATGCGCGACGATGCCGGCAATGGTGGCACTGCCTTGCACGTCGGCGCTCGCGGCGGCAACGCCGGCCACGAATTCAGTTTCCCCGATCGGCTTGAGATGGTCGGGACCGTCTTCCCGATAGTTGGCATGGCACTCGACGAACACGGTCTTTTCGATGTTGTGTCCAGAACCGGTGTCGGCCCAGAGGTCGTCGAGAAGATAGGAACCCCAGCGTGCCGGCCGGGCCCACAGATGATGGTGCGGGTCGATGATTGGCCGATCGGGCTCGATGATCTGTTCAGTGACCTGTGCGAGCCATTCTGGCGTTCCCGGTGTTGGCATGTCGGTGTGTCTCCTCCCCTCGAAAGGCCACGTTAGCGTCGGTGGGCTTCGGTGTCGATCGCCCGGCTGCTACGGCATCGGGATTTCGTTGACCTTCGAAGGTACGTGATAGCCGCGCTCCACGGCCGGCCGCGTTGCGATTGCCACATACCAGCGCTTCAGATGCGGATAAGCATTCAGATCCATCTGCTGCCACTCGAAGCGTGAGATCCAGGGCCAGGTCGCGATGTCGGCAATGGAGTAGTCGTCGGCGAGGTATTCGTGCTCTCCGAGTCGCTTGTCCAGCACTGCGTAGAGACGGGCGTTCTCCTTCGAGTAGCGTTCTTCGGCGTAGGGCGCCTTGCCCGGATTGAAGCGCAGGAAGTGATGGGTTTGACCCAGCATCGGGCCCACCCCACCCATCTGAAGCATCAACCACTCGATGACCGTCCAACGCGAGTCGTCCGCCGGCATCAGCTTGCCCGTCTTGTCGGCGAGGTACATGAGAATGGCACCGGATTCCATCATCGCGCGGCCGGTGTCGTGATCCACGATGGCGGGAATCTTGTTGTTGGGACTGATGCGCACGAAGTCCTCGGCGAACTGCTCGTCTGCGCCGATGTTCACGGCGTGGGTCTCGTAGGGGAGCTCCACCTCTTCGAGCATGATGGATACTTTGCGGCCGTTGGGTGTTGCCCAGGTGTAGAGACTGATCGACATGTCGCTACCTGCTTTGGTCCGTGCTCGGCTTCAGCGGTAACAGTACGGCCAGACCGATCACGGTGATTACAAAGTAGTACGGTAACCCGAATTCTCTGCCAAGTCCGTGGACGTGAGCTAACCGGCGCCGCAGGAATCGTGCGATCATCAGTGCCGGACCTGCGAGGGGGGGGATGCGATGGAACTCTGGACTTTGACGGTGTCGTCACCACGGCGCAGCGCGAGCTTTGCGCAAGCAGCCGAGGCCGCCGGATGGGATGGGATGCTGGTGGTGGATTCGCAGAACCTCGCGGGGGACTCGTATGTGGCACTTGCGATGGCCAGCACCACCACAACCCGGTTGGGCCTTGGCACGGGCGTCACCAATTCGGTGACCCGCCATCCCGCAGTGAGCGCGTGTGCCATCGCCAGCATTCAGCGACTCTCCGGTGGACGCGCCGTGCTCGGAATCGGGCGCGGCGATTCGGCGCTTGCGCACCTCGGACGTTCACCTGCCGGGGTACGATCGTTCGAACGCTATGTGCGTGTGCTTCAGGCTTATCTCGCGGGTGAAGCCGTGCCGTTCTCAGATCTTCGATTTCACGAGGAGCTTGCACCGCCGATTGCGGAGCTCGGTCTCGCGGATACGCCAAGCGAAAGTCGCATCGGTTGGATCGCAGACGGCGACGCGCCCAAGGTTCCCGTGGAAGTGGCCGCGACGGGACCGCGGGTGATTGGCATCGGCGCGCGTCATGCGGAGCGGGTGATGTTCACCGTCGGCGCGGAGCTCGAGCGATTGCAGTGGGGAATCGAGACGGCGCGCGCCGCGCGCAGCGAAGCGGGTCTCGATCCCGACGGCGTGCGTTTCGGTGCATACGTCAATCTTGCATGTCACCCGAACATCGACACGGCGCGACAGATGGTGCGCGGTGGAATCACGACGTTTGCGCGTTTCTCGGTCATGCACGGCGATGTATCGGGCCCCGTATCGGACGACGCGCGCGCGGTGCTCGAGGCGCTTCACTCGACCTACGACATGCGTAAGCACACGCGTGCCGACTCGAGGCAGGCCCAGGAGCTCACGCCGGAGTTCATGGATCGCTTTGCGATCGTCGGTCCTCCCGAGCATTGTATTGAACGCCTTCGGAGCCTCGAGGGGCTCGGTATCGACAAGGTCATAGTGAGTGGCATCGGTGTTGGAGGGGGTCGGCCCGAAGCGAATGTGTCATCCCAGCTCATGCAGAACGAAGTGCTGCCGGTTTTCTCGTAACGATTTCCCACAGTCATGTCAGAGGAGGACGCCCGATGCATTCCAACAGACTCGTCCTGGTTCTTGCAGCCTTGCTGCTTGTCGGGTGTGAACCACAGGATCGTAGGCCGGGACTGTGGCTGTCCGGCGAGGTTGCACCGACGCCGTCCGATTGGACCTTCTCGAATGAACAGATGGAGATTTTCGTGGAGACACGGCCCTGGTATGGCATCCGCCACTCCGTTACCACGGTGGTCGCCACATCGAACGGAAAACTGTTCGTGCCGTCGATTTACTCCGAGCCCGCGGAATTTCCGGGTGACAAATACTGGAACAGCACCATCGCCGCGGATCCGAACGTGCGCCTGAAGATCGGCGAGAAGATCTACGAGTTGCGAGCGCAACACGTCGAGGACCCCGAAGAGTTCATGGTTGGATTTCAAGCCTTGGCTGACAAGTATCCGTTCTGGCAGCAGGTGCTCGAGGACGAGGCGAAGCGCCCCCCATTCGTCGTGATCAGAATGGATCCGCGATGAAAAGCGGGTCTGAGTAAAAAAATAAGAAAGGCGCCCTGGAGAGGGAGGGGAGAGAGATGGTACCCCAGGGCGCCCTTGAACTTGGGCTTACGCTAGTTCCCGGATCTCCCGGCTTGACCGCCGCGGCGTTGTTGACGCTGCTGGCGCATCATCTGACGTTGCTCGGGGGTTGCGTTCGCGAATCGTTCCCGCATCTGTTGGCGTCGAGACTGCATGCGCTCTCGCATCGCTTGCTGTTGCTCGGGGGACATCTGCTCGAAGCGTTCGCGTGCCTGTTCGCGTTGCGCTGCGCGGGCGCCATTGCGCTCTTCCAATCGCGCCTGACGCTCCTGCGGCGACATCGCCTTCCATTCCTCGACGCGCGCGGCTCGGGCGGTCTTGCGCTCCTCCACGATCGCCTGGCGCTCCTCAGCCGAGAGTTCCTGCCAGCCTTCGCGACGCTCGCGCATGGCTTCCTGGCGTTCCTCGGCGGTGAGATCGCGCAGATCTTCGGGTAGCGTGCTCAGATCGACGGTGTCCGCGTGCAGCGTAAACGGCAGCAACGCGAGGACCGCACCGGCGGCAGCCAGCGCACACCTGAGCCTGGGATACTGCTTCAATGTCTTCCTGACCATCTCGAATCTCCAGCTCTTCGCCTACCTTAGATAACGCGGTCATCGTGGCTGCGGTTGACAAGCAGAGATGTGACGGTGGTCATAAAACCGCGGATGAACGGGCTCAGGCGAGTTCTTTGGCGGGGATGGAGGTGTCGCGAAGCTTTTCAGGGGAGATCACTGCGCCATCGGCGACGAGGCGCTTATAAGCCAGAAAGTCCCGGGGGCAATTGACCGCGTCGGCTGCCACCATGCGGCCGTCCTTCAAATGGAACACCGCGAATTCCCGGTCGTCCATGCTTCCGCGCAGCACCTGGCTGTCACCCTTGCTCGAAAAACCCACCATCTGAAGCTTGAGATCGTATTGATCGGACCAGAACCAAGGGACGCTGTCATAGCGCTTTGGATCGCCACACATGTTGGCTGCGGCGACGCGTGCCTGATCGGTGGCGTTGGGTACCGATTCCAGACGCACGCGCCTTCCGAGCAAGCTGCTCGGGTGATTGGTGCAGTCCCCCGCGGCGTAGACGTGCTCGGCTGACGTACGGCAATGCTCGTCCACGAGAACTCCGTTGTCGCATGCGATTCCCGCGGCTTCGGCCAGCTCGACGTTGGGAACGATGCCGGCGCCGATGATCACGAGATCGGCGGCAAGGCTGCTCCCGTCGGCGCAGGTCACGTGGCTTACTTCCCCGCTGCCTTCGAACCCTGTGACGCGGGCATTTACCTTCAGCGTCACGCCGTGCCCGCTGTGAACGTCACTATAAAATGCAGACATCTCGGGGGTCGTGACCCGTTGAAGAATGCGCTCTTCCATTTCCAGCACCGTCACAGTGAGCCCCGCCTTGATGCCTGCAGACGCCACCTCGAGCCCGATGTAGCCCCCGCCGACGATCACCAGAGATTTTCCAGGGACCATGCGTTCTCGAATGCGCTCGACGTCATCGATGGTGCGCAGGTAGAACACACCCGCCAGGTCGCTGCCTGGAAGGGGCAGGCGGCGCGCGCGTGCGCCAAGCGTGAGCAGCAGTTCGTCGTATTCGAACTCGTTGCCGTCGGACGCCTTGACCTTGCGGTTGGCAGTGTCGATTGAGGCCGCCGCGTTACCGAGCTCCAGACGCACGTCCGATTTCTCATAGAAATCGGGCTTTCTCAGGAACACCCGCTCGAGGTCCCAGTCTCCCGCGAGGTATTGCTTGGACAGTGGCGGACGTTGATAGGGCAGGTGTCGCTCGTCGCCGAACAGAATGATCTCGCCCTCGAATCCACCCTGTCTGAGTGCCGCCACCGCAAATCCACCTGCGTGGCCGGCGCCAACCACGATGTAGCGCATCGTTGTCTGCCTGCTTTCGAAAGGCGCGTATTGTACGCGCCTTGCTTGCATCGCCAATGGCCTTCACGCATTCTCGCCCGCCCGAATGTGCCGTTTGGTCGGCGCATGACCGTTGCAATCAGACTTGTGGAGCCAGAGCGCCATGTCGGAATTCCTGACCCTGCACGAAATAGTGAAGCAGGCCGAGATCAACCTTACGAAGAACGACTGGGACTATCTGATCGGAGGTTCAGAGACCGAAACCACACTGAAGCGCAATCGGCAGGCCCTGGACGCATTAGCGTTGCGCCCCAAGGTGTTGACCGATGTCTCGGAGGTGAATGTCGCGGGAGCACTCCTTGGCCATCGAATGAGAATTCCGGTGCTTCTTGCGCCTATCGGTTCGGTTCAGGTGTTCGAAGGGGGTGGCGGTGTATCGGTGGCGAATGCCGCGCACGAATTCGGCACCATGATGATGCTCAGCTCGGCCTGTGCCCCCGGCTTCGAGGAGGTCGCATCGGCGACGGAAGGGCCGAAGATCTATCAGCTCTACGTGATCGGCGACGACGATTGGCTCTTCGAGCAGATCGAGAAAAGCGTGGCGGCAGGATACGTAGGCTTCTGTCTGACCGTGGATACACAGGTCTACAGCCGACGCGAACGAGACATAGCCAAGCGTTACGTGCCGGCGTCCGGGCGACTCGCCCAGGCTGCGGCGCAGCAGATCCGTCCCGCGGTCGGGTTTGGTCAGCAAGCGAAGCTCACGTGGGAGAAGGTAGCCCGCATCAAAGAGTCGTTCGACATTCCGCTGATTTTGAAGGGCATTGCGAGCGCAGAGGATGCGGCGCGGGCGTGTGAGCTCGAGGTGGAGGTGGTCTACGTCTCCAATCACGGCGGCCGTCAGCTTGACCATGGTCTGGGGACGATGCAGATTCTGCCCGAAGTCGTGAAGGCCGTGGATGGCCGCGCCGAGGTCGTGGTGGACGGCGGCTTCCTGCGCGGCACCGATGTAGTCAAGGGGCTTGCGATGGGGGCGAATGCGGTGGGGATCGGTCGTCTGGAAGGTTTTGCCATGGCGGCTGGCGGCGCGCCAGCCGTGGTGAACATGCTGGAGATCCTCGAGCACGAGATACAGATCGCGATGGGGCTTCTCGGGCGCGCGTCGATCGACGAGCTGAGTCCGGAAGCGTTGACCGAAGCCGAGCCCGTGGGCGACTCACATGTCACCAGCGCGTTTCCGCTGCTGGAAGAGGGCTATTA
>JAPULC010000502.1 GCA_027295305.1 Gammaproteobacteria bacterium | reverse complement strand
GGATCAAGGGGCCCGCGATAATTCATTCGCAACGTAATGCCCTCGCACTGCCCGTTGAGCGCGCCCGTGCGCCGTCGGCGCAACTCCCGTGGACTTCGCTGATACGCGTGCTTGATGGCGTCGTTGAAGCGGCGAACGCTGCTGTACCCTGCGATCAATGCAACGTCGGTAAAACTCAAGCGCGTATCGTCGATCAGGCGTTTTGCGAGATGCAGTCGACGGGTCTGCGCAAGCGCCGCCGGCGTCGCACCGAGATGCTCCACACACACGCGCTGGAGCTGGCGACTACTCAATCCGATCTCGCCGGCGAGCTCGGCAACCGACATCGAATCCAACGCACCTTCGCCGATACGCCGAAACGCGCGCACCACCGCCTCGGATCCGAGATTCCACTCCGGTGTCGGTGCGGCCACTTCCGGACGACAACGCAGGCACGGTCGGTAGCCCGCCTCCCCCGCAGCCGCCGCGGTTGGGAAAAATCGCACATTGTCCGGCGCCGGCATACGCGCGGGACACACGGGACGACAATATATTCCCGTGGTGACGACACCGATGAAAAAGCGGCCGTCGAAGCGTGGATCACGCGCCTGGCGGGCACGTTCACAAACCTGTGGGCTCGGTAACATCACCGACTCCTGAGCAAGCGAGATCCACTATAATGCTTGGCCTCATGTGATTCTGGCCATTTTCGGACAGTACTCCAATGCCGCAATCCGGGATAGACAACGTCGGGGAAGCAGCGGCGGCAGCCGCCGCATCGGCTGCCGCCGCGACGAGTACACCCGCTCAGCCTGAGCGGCGCCGGCGTCGACGACGACGCGGATTCGGATTGCTGACATTCACCGCAATCTACCTGGTGGTTCTCGTGTACCCGCCGATCCGAATTGCCGGGCTGGTGCTGGAGAACTGGTCCCCGGGGCCGCTGGAGCTGTTGGCAATCATCGTGTTGCCGCTGCTCGGACGCACGCTTCACGATTACTGGCCCGGGCTCGTCACGCGCCGCATCTCAGTGATCGCCACCACCTGGCTTGGCATCTGCTTCGTGGGAGTTGCCGTGCTCGTGCCGTTCGAGATCACCTACCTCGCGCTATGGTCCGTCGGTTCGAGCTCAGTCTTGACCGATACGGGCGCCGCCTGGATACCCCTCGTGCTGCTCGTCGGCTTGTCCTGCTATGCGCTATTCAATGCCCTGCATGCCCGAGTCAAAAATGTCAGGATCGATACCCACGGTCGCGTGAAGCCGACGCGCCTCGCTCAGATCAGCGATGCCCATCTCGGCTCTCGCGAGCCGAATTATTTCAAGCGCGTGATCCGCCGCATCAAGGATCTTGCGCCTGATTACCTGTTGATCACCGGGGATCTCATCGACAGCACCGATGTCGTCCACCATCTCGATTGTCTCGGCGAGCTCGACATGCCGGTGTATTACGTCACAGGCAATCACGAGCGCTACGCCGGTCTCGACCCGATCCTCGCCAAGCTCGAATCTGTGGGCGTGCAGCTCCTCAGGAATCGCACCGAGACGCGAGACGACATTCAGTTCATCGGCATCGACGATGCCGAGGCGCGAGACACCGTGCGAAACGGCCTCGCGTCGTTGGACGTCGACCCGGATCGATTCAGCATTCTTCTATACCACCGGCCCGACGGTTTCGAAGACGCTGCCGAAGCCGGCGTCGATCTCATGCTTTCGGGGCACACGCACAACGGGCAGATCGTGCCGTTCAATCTGTTTGTCAAGCGTATGTATCCGCGCATCAAGGGCATGTACACCCTCGGCGATGCACGACTTCACGTATCGGCGGGAACGGGTACCTGGGGACCGGTGATGCGCCTGGGTTCCTATTGCGAGATCACCCTCGTCGAGCTGACCTGACTCGGCCCATCGTCTTGGATTCATCAGAGCGCGCCGTTGCTCTCCAGCAATGCCTTGACTGCGCCCGCAAGCGCAGCATAACCCTCGCGATTGAAGTGCACGCGATCGGACTTCATCGTGGCGTCACGCATGAGCTGCGGAATCGCGTCGGTGTCGAGGGGGACCTCGAGCTCCTCGGCCACATCGGTGTAGTAGTCGGGTGCCGTCAGAAAGAGATTCGCCCCCGACACCCCCAGCATCACGACGTCGGCCCCCGCCGAGCGGATCGCTGCCACCATCTGCCCGAGGTTCTCCTTGGTCTGACTTGCGCCCAACCGCCGCAACGTGTCGTTGCCGCCGTGAACGAGGATCACGAGATCCGGCTGGTGCGAGGCCAGTGACTTCGGCAGACGCACTAGACCGAGACGGGTCACTTCTCCAGGGATTCCGTCATTGATGACTCTTCGCCCCGTCAAACGTGCAAGAACGGACGGATAGCTGTGATCGCGATCCGTGCCGGTTCCATACGTCAGGCTGTCACCGAATGCGAGGATGATGCCGTCGCGTGCGAGGGGTCGCAGCTCCGGACCGCTGTCGCAGCCCATCAGTAGCAACAATGCGAGCACGCCGAGGCTCTTCATGGATTTCACCTGAGGGCATCAGCACAAACTCTAGCGCCTGGAAGGAAAAGCGTGCAGATTGAAGGCTCGAGACCTCGAGGTGAATTCACCATGTCAGGCATCGTCGTTTGGGGCGGCGGAACACCACGAGCCATGCGGGTGTATTGGGCACTCGAGGAGCTCGGCTTGGGGTACGAACATCATCTCATCGCGTCGCGCAGCGGCGAGACCCAGACGGCGCAATTCACGGCGCTGAACCCACGCCAGAAGATCCCTGTGCTGCAGGACGATGAGCTCCTGCTCACCGAGAGCGGCGCCATCGTCACCTATCTCGCCGAGACCTACGGCGAAGCCATGGGCTTGATACCTCCGCCGGGCAGCGCGGCGCGCGCGCACTACTTCGAGTGGTGCTTTTTCGTGATGACCGAGCTCGATGCCCACACGCTCTACGTCATTCGCCGCCACGAGGGGTTGGCGCAGCTCTATGGCGAGTCGAAGGTGGCGGCGCAGGCGGCTCGCGAGTATTACCACAAATATGCGCTTGTCGCTGCGGACATCCTGAACGACGCGCGGCCCTACATCCTCGGACACACGTTCACGGCTGCGGACATCCTGCTGACCACGACACTGGATTGGGGCCGCGCCGCGAGAATCGAGATTCCCACCCCGTTCGAGGCGTATCTCGAGCGGGTGCACGCGCGGCCCGCCCACGCACGGGCCAGCGCGCTCTGCTACTCCGTGCGACCGGACGGTTCACGTGTGAGCACCTGAGGGGGGGCAGGTTGATTTCGCTATGATGGCAGCACTGACGGGAGGGGGAAGATGATGCAAACCGGCAAATTCACCGGCTTCGAGGTGACGCTACGCGACCCGGGCATCGCGTGGATTCAGTTCAATACCCCGGAGCGACTCAACGGGCTGACGCAGCCCATCAAGCGCGATCTCATCGAGACCGTGACGCAAGCGCAGATGGATAATGCGGTGCGCGTGCTCGTGTTCACCGGCGAGGGACGTGCGTTCTGCGCCGGCGACGACATCTCGGGCCAGGCGAAGGGCATCGAGGGCGAGGCTCTGGTGCCGCCTATTGCGCACGGGCATGACACACCCATCGGCACGTACGAGGGACTGCGGGTCATCTCGCAGCAGCTCAACCTCGCGGTTCGCAACTGCGACAAGCTGTCCATTGCCGCCATCAACGGCGTGGCCATCCAAACCGGTTTCTCCCTCGCCCTCGCCTGCGACTTTCGCATTGCGTCGAACAAATCCCGCATGGGCAGCGCCACGCTTCGCTTCGGATTACTCCCCGACGAAGGCGGGCAATACTTCCTCGTGCAGACGATGGGCATCGCAAAGACCATGGATTTTCTGATGCGAAAACGCATCGTGGACGCGGACGAGGCACTCGCGCTCAATCTCGTGCACGAAGTGGTTCCCGGGGCGGAGCTCGAGGAACGCGTCATGGCTTTTGCCTCCGAACTTGCCAATGGCCCGCAGGTCTCGATGCGTCTTCTGAAGCGATCCATTTACAACGCCTACGAGATGCCACTCGAGCAATCCTTCGACGAGATCGCGGCAAAGACGTCCGTCTCGGACCATCATCCGGACTCTCGCGAAGGCGTTGCCGCCTTCCGCTCGAAGCGTGACCCGCACTTCAATCGGTGGCTCGAGGCAGACGAAGGAGATCGCGCACCTCAGGTGAGCGCGCTGGTGGAACGTCTTCGCGGCGATCTGGCGCGATTGGGAATCAGCTCGAACATGCTGCGACAGCTGGAGCAGCAGCTATTGCGCCAGATGTGATCCATGCCGTCGGAAGTCATCCAACGCGCGGCGCGCTTTCTCTACGCTAACGCGCGACTCGTCGACCGGGCGGTGTTCGCAGTTCGATTCTCACGAGCCGAACCTGAGCGCCTAGTGCGTGCGGTGATGGCATATCGAAACACCGACGGCGGTTTCGGGAACGCGCTCGAAGCGGATCTGCGCACCCCAGCGAGTCAACCGCTCCACACCGAAGTGGCGCTCTGGCTCCTGTGCGAGGGTGACATTCGACAACCACAGCTCGCCACCGAAGTCTGCGACTATCTCGCGGGTGTGGCGACCGATTCATGTGAGCTTCCCGCATTCGTCGAGGGCGCGCTCGACTACCCCGCGGCAGAGCATTGGCGCGAGGGTCTCGGCGCTGAACCGAGCATCGAACAGGCGTACTCCGTCGTCGCGGCGCTGCACTGGCACGGCGCGGAACACCATTGGCTCACAAAGGCGACCAAAGCCTGCCACGAGCATCTGGACGCGGTCGCAGATGATGCCCACATTCTGCAGGGCATCGGCGCATTTCTCATCGAGACAGGACACACCGAACGGCTTGGGGAGCTGACAAGATCCATCAAGGCATCGCAGTACTACGTCGAAGAGACGCCGGTCTCGCGCTATGGGCTTACGCCTCTGCGATTCGCAAATTCACCCGACAGCCCGTTGAGGCCCTTCTTTGCCGATGATCTCATCGAGGCGCATCTCGACGATCTGGTCAACCGCCAACAGGACGACGGTGGTTGGCCGATCACGTTCACGGCCCCGAGCGAAGCCGCACATCTCGAGTGGCGGGGGCGGTGGACTGTGGAGGCGTTGTTGACCCTTCAGGCGTACGGGCGCGTTTGAAGACTCGTTTCCACGATTGACCCCGGAGAAGGAGTTCCCTATGTTGCCAGCAAACTAGAACGATGACGCCCGCTGGAGAACAATCTTGAACAACAAACTGATCCTGGGAATCGCAATTGGAGTTGCTGTAACGATCGCGCTGATTGTTTCGTTTCCGAGAGCTCCCGTGAACACCGCCGACGCCCAGTCCTCGATGGATTGGTCACCGACGCAACCCGCACCGAAGCTGGATGTGTACTATCCAGGGACGGAAGCGATCAAGCCCAATGAGATGCGCATCGTCGCGCTCGGAACGGGCATGCCCAGTGTTCGACCCAAACAGGCGGCGGCTTGCTGGCTAGCCGAACTCGGCAACGGCGACAAGTTTCTGTTCGACATCGGCAGCGGCTGCCACGAGCGCCTTGCCGCCCAGAAGATCCCGTACGATTACCTGAACAAGGTGTTCATTGGCCACCTGCACGTGGACCACATGGGTGATCTGCCGAGCCTGTGGCTCGGCGGCACCGTCATGAATCGCCTGGTTCCGCTGCGCGTCTGGGGACCGAGCGGGGCGACTCCCGAATTCGGCACCGCACGCTCCATGGAAAACATGCAGAAGATGTACGTCTGGGACATCGGCACGCGATCCGGTGTCATCGACTTCCGCGGCGGCGCGCTGGAAGTTCACGAGTTCGCCTTCGACGGCGTCAACGAGATCATCTACAACGAGAACGGCGTGGTGGTGCGGAGCATACCGGCAGTTCACGGCCTCGATGGTGCGGTGAGCTTCGTCATGGAGTGGAATGGACTGAAATTCGTCTACGGCAGCGACACGATCCCGAACAAGTGGTATGTCGAGTACGCCAAGGATGCCGATGTTGCCATCCACGAGTGCTTCTTGCCTCCGACACTCCTCGTCACCAAGCAGGGCTTCGCGCCCATGGAGGCCCTGATGGTCGGAACCCAGGGTCACACCTCCCCCGAACAGTTCGGGAAGGTGATGTCCCTCGTGGAACCCCGCCTCGCGATCGGCTACCACTTCTACAACGACTACGACACCGAGCCGGAGGTGCGCAAGCGGGTTCGCAAGACTTACAGTGGTCCGCTCGAACTCGCTGTGGATTACATGGTATTCAACGTCACCAAGGACGACATCCGTGTGCGGATGTCCGCAATCGACGAGGAAATCTGGCCGAGTCCTGCACTGCTGAAGAAAATTCCTCCTGACACGCGCAGCGCAATCTCGTTCTCCGAGTTCACGATGTCCGGCGCGCTCGGCTTTCCCGAAGTGGTGAATCCCATCTTCGACGAGATCAATGAGATGTATGGGACCGACATAAAGCCGATCTTCACTCAATAGCGGCGATTAGGTCTTCCGGTGCAGGAGCGGCTTCTAAAGAACCTCAAAAAACTGGGCTCTTTCAATTCAGAAGATGCTTGACGGCGTCGCGCTCTTCTTTGAGCTCGTTCTCCGTCGCTTGCATCTTCTCGCGGCTGAAGTCGTTGATGTCGCGACCCTGAACGATTTCGAACTCGCCATCGCTCGAAATCACGGGATAGGAATAGATCAAGCCTTCCTCGACATCGTAGCTGCCGTCCGAGTACAGACCCGCGCTCACCACGCGTCCATCCGAGCCGTGCACCCAGTCGTGCATGTGGTCGATGACGGCATTGGCGGCCGAAGCGGCACTCGACGAGCCACGCGCTTCGATGATGGCCGCGCCCCTTTTTTGAATGGTTGGAATGAACTCATCGGTGTACCAATCCATGCTCACGAGATCGAGCACAGGTGTCCCTGCGACGGTGGTTGCATGTAAATCCGGATATTGGGTCGCCGAGTGATTGCCCCAGATGCAGAGTCCCTTCACTTCACTCACCGGCGTGTCCGTCTTGGCGGCAACCTGACCCAACGCGCGATTGTGATCGAGGCGCATCATCGCGGTGAATTGCCGAGGGTTCAGATCCGGCGCGTTGCTCTGCGCGATCAGACAGTTGGTGTTGGCGGGATTACCGACGACCAGGACCTTGACGTCACGGCTCGCGTGGTCGTTCAAGGCCTTGCCCTGACCGGTGAAGATCGCCCCGTTGCGCTCGAGGAGCTCGCCGCGTTCCATGCCCTGCTTGCGCGGAAACGAGCCCACCATGAGCACGTAGTCCGTGTCGTTGAACGCGACGTTCGGATCGTCGGTGGTGACCACACCTTGCAGGAGCGGGAACGCGCAGTCCTCGAGCTCCATCACGACACCGTTGAGCGCATTCATCGCTGGGGGAATCTCCAACATCTGCAGAATCACCGGCTGATCCTTGCCGAGCATCTCGCCGGCACCAACACGAAACACGAGGGCATAGCCAAGCTGCCCAGCGGCACCGGTGACGGTGACTCGAACGGGGTCATTCATTTTTCTCAGCTTCCTCTATGGGCTGGAACACGCGAACGCAGGATTGTACCAGAGGGTCACACGCTATCCGGCCAGCCGTGCTCGACCAGCCAGTCGTCCGCGTCGAGATGCGCGGCCGCTACGCGCACGAAGCCCACCGTGTTCGAGGGAAGCGCGCTCAACTCGCACCAGCGTAGATCGTCACATCGCTCGGGCTCGCCTATGCGCGGCTCACCGACGAAGCGTTCACAGCGGAAAATGAAGTCGACACCCTGGCCCGTCTCGCTGATGTACGGCATCACGCAGACAGGCAAGAGATTTTGCAGCTCGATCTCGACACCCGTCTCCTCGCGGCACTCTCTGACGGCGGCCGACGCAATCCTCTCTCCCGCGTGCAGATGACCACCCGGAAGGCCGTACATTCCGTCCGCGAAACCGGTGCTGGCGCGCCGAAGCAGCAGCACGCTATCGGCGCGAAGCAGAAAGGTGTGAACGATGATGGGGAAGCGGTCGCGGGCCATATCGCGCACGCTAGCGCCAAATCGCCATTCGCTGCAAACCAACCGAGTGGCCACTAACGCTTGATCCAAACACCCCAGGCTCCCACCATCTACGATCAGCGAGGAATGGCGACATCATGAATTCGGGCGCTTATCGGGAAGACACGGGACTGGCACGCAGAGTCGAAGAGGCTTCGCTGAATGCCTGGCCGGCCCTGTCTCAACTGCTGATCGACGGCTGGGTGGTGCGTTTCTCGAGGGGGTTCACCAAACGGGCCAATTCGATCACGCCACTCTATCCGGAGACGCAGCCGTTGCTCGACAAGATACGGAGTTGCGAGAATCTCTATGCCCGGGAAAATCTTCGCACCATCTTTCGGCTGACCAACGTGCAGTCATGCGATGCGCTCGACGCCGCATTGGCGGGACGCGGCTACACCCGGCTCGACCCGACCCTCGTTCTCATACGCCCGTCCGACACCGTGGAGGAGCCGTCGAGGCGTGAGTTCGTCGAGCTTTCGCCGGGTCGTTGGCTGGATCACTATGCCGCACTCTCCAATTTACCGGCAGAGGCACGCCAGATTCACGAGCTCATGCTGAAGGGCATCCACTTCGAATGCCTGCACAACGTCATCGTCGATCGTGACCATACCCTCGCCTGCGGGCTGGGGGTGCTCGAGCAGGATTTGCTTGGCCTCTTCGACATCGTCACCCACCCGGAGCAACGCAGGCGAGGGGTCGCGACCGAGTTGATCGGTCACATGTGCGAATGGGCCACCCACCGAGGCGCACGCTATGCCTATCTTCAGGTCGAAGAGGGGAACCTCGCAGGCCGTGCGCTCTATCAGAAGCTCGGCTTCCAACATCTCTACAACTACTGGTATCGCATCTCCCCATGACCGATGAGACGAACGGTGAGAAGAACGGTCAAGTGAATCGCGACCCGCTGGCCCACCTCGTGGTGTTGGAGCTCGCCAATATCCTGGCGGGTCCGATGACCGGCATGTTTCTCGCCGAGCTCGGCGCGCGGGTGATCAAAGTGGAGAACCCTCGCACCAACGGAGATCCTACGCGTGGTTGGAAGCTCCCCTCGGAGCCGACGGACACCGACGTGTCGTCCTACTTCTCCTGCGCCAACTGGGGCAAGGAATCCATCGCGGTGGACCTCACGACGCAAGGCGGCCGGGAACTCGTCCATGACCTCGTGCGACGCTGTGACATCGTGATCCAGAGCTTCAAGCCGGGAGATGACGAGAAGCTCGCCCTGGACTATGCGAGCCTGAGACACCTGAATCCGCAGATGATCTATGCGCAGATCACGGCATACGGACCCGAGGACCCGCGCCCCGGCTTCGACGCCATCATCCAGGCCGAAAGCGGATTCACCTACCTCAACGGCGAGTCGGACGGCCCGCCCACGAAAATGCCGGTCGCCCTGGTGGACCTGTTGCTTGCCCACCAGTTGAAGGAGGCACTGCTGCTTGCGCTCCTGAAGCGCGAACGCACGGGTGAAGGCAGCTATATCGGCACCTCGCTGCTTAAGGCCGCCACCGCATCCCTCGCCAATCAGGCCACCAACTGGCTCGTGGGCGGTGAGATCCCCAAACGCATGGGCTCGGAGCATCCGAACATTGCGCCCTACGGCACCATCTATACCACTCGCGATGGACGCGAGCTCGTGCTCGCCGTGGGGACCGATCGCCAGTTCAAGGCATTTGCTGCGGCTATCGACCTTCCCGAGCTTGCCGAGGACCCGAGGTTCGACAGTAATCGCGAACGGGTGGTGCATCGTGACGAGCTGAACCAACGGCTACGAGTGCGCATCGGCGGGATCGATCGCACCCCGCTATTGAAGTCCCTGGAGAGCCACAAGGTACCCTTCGGGCTCGTGAACGACATGCGGGAGGTATTCGAGCAGCCACAAAGTCAAGCATTGGTACTCGACGGGGTGGTGGGCGGCGTCAGGATACGCGGCGTGAGAAGCTACGTATGGGACGGCGACATCGCTCCTGATCGCGCTCTCACCGCCCCCCCAATCTTCAACGAACACAGACAACAAGTACTTGATTTTATTGAATAGACCCCAGAACGGATCGCGGAGCTCCAAGACGAGCATGCCATCCCTCAACCTTGACGCATCGGGCCGTTTCTGAGACGTTGCGGCTCTTGCGCTCGCGGGTGGAAGCGGGGGCTAAATCAAGGAAGTCAGCGAATCGCGAGCCGGCGCGGTCTATCCCGCAGGACCGGGCTGGACGAGTGACATCGGTGGATCTCGGAGCGTGTCGCAGATTCGCGAGCCATCGAAACAAAGGACGCCGGTGCGACCGGTGGGAGCAATCAAATGGCGAACGAACTTAGCGAACAGCTGAAGTACGGGCTACCCGAGAAGCAAGGCCTCTACGATCCACGCTTCGAGCACGAGAGCTGTGGCGTCGGTTTCGTGTGCCACATCAAAGGCCACGCCAGCAATCAGATCATGATGGACGCGCGGCACATGAACAGCTGCATGGCCCATCGCGGGGCGCTCGGCTACGAGAACAATACGGGCGACGGCGCAGGGGTGCTCACCGCAATCCCTCACGCATTTCTCACCAAGGTCGCGAAGCGCGATCTCGGCATCGATCTCCCCGAGCGCGGCCGCTACGGCGCCGGCAACGTATTCCTGCCGCGCGACGCGAAGGAGCGCAATCACTGCAAGAGGCTGTTCGAAGAGCGCATCGAACGAGAAGGGCAGATATTTCTCGGATGGCGGCGGTTGCCGGTCGATCCTGATGGGGCCGACATAGGCCGAGCGGCGCGACGCTCCATGCCGCACATGGAACAGCTCTTCATCGGCGCCGGCAGCGATGACGACGGCAAGCTTCTCGAAGGCGATGCGTTGGAACGCAAGCTCTATCTAATCCGCAAGCACGCCACGCATCTTCTGCGGGGCAACGAGACCCTGGTCGAACGCAAGCTCTTCTATGTGTGCAGCCTCTCGAGCAAGGTGCTGGTATACAAGGGGATGCTGACGCCGCATCAGCTGTTTCCTTTTTATCCCGACCTTTTGGACGGCAGCTACGAATCACACCTCGCGATGGTCCACTCGCGGTTCAGCACCAACACCTTCCCTTCATGGGACCGCGCGCAGCCGAACCGTTTCATGAGTCACAACGGAGAGATCAACACGTTGCTCGGCAACGTGAACTGGATGAATGCGCGCCAGGGCATGGCTGAGTCGCCGCTTTTCGGCGACGACATCGAGAAGCTCTATCCCATCGTCGAGGAGGACTGTTCCGATTCCGGCACCTTCGACAATGTCCTCGAGTTTCTACTGATGAGCGGTCGCAAGCTGCAGGAAGCGGTGATGATGATGATTCCCGAGGCATGGCAGCAGCATGCGAACATGCCAGCGGAGAAGCGAGCGTTTTACGAATACCACTCCTGCCTGATGGAACCGTGGGATGGTCCAGCATCCATTGCATTCACAGACGGCACGTACATCGGCGCGGTGCTCGACCGCAACGGTCTAAGACCTTCGCGTTACTACATCACCGACGATGACAAATGCATCATGGCATCCGAGGTGGGCGTGCTGAACGTGGATCCCGCGCGCGTGGTCGAGAAAGGGCGTCTCCAGCCCGGGCGGCTGTTTCTGATCGACTTCGAGCAGGGAAGAATGATTCCAGACGAAGAATTGAAGTCGGAGTGGGCCAAGCAGCGTCCCTATGGTGAATGGCTCGCGCGGCAACGTGTCGACCTCGCCGAGCTCTCACCCAATCAGGAGCCACACGGATTCGATCCCGAAACCCTCATGGCGCGACTGCAGGCCTTCGGCTACACCCAGGAGACCATGGAGTTCATGCTGCTCCCGCTGGTGAAGGAGCTACGCGATCCGCTCGGATCCATGGGCAACGATGCAGCGCTCGCGGTGATGTCGGAAAAGCCGCGCATGCTCTACGACTATTTCAAGCAACTCTTTGCCCAGGTCACCAATCCCGCCATCGACTCCATCAGGGAGGAGGTGATCATGGCGCTCGAGTGCTACATCGGCCCGGAAGCAAACTTGCTCGACACCACCGAGGCACAGGCGCATCGACTGCGCATCCCGCATCCGATCCTGTCGAACGAAGAGCTCGCATCGCTCAAGCACATCGACCATCGCGGTTGGAAGAGCAAGAGCATCGACATCACCTTTCCGAGGGGATCCGGTGCGAAAGGCCTGGGCGTTGCCCTCGATCGGATCTGTGAGGAAGCGTCCACAGCCATCGCCGAGGGTTATTCCCTCGTGGTGCTCTCGGATCGCAATGTCGGACCGGCGCGCATTGCCATCAGCGCGCTGATCGCCACCGGCGCCGTGCATCACCACCTGATACGCGGCCATGCACGCACACGCCTCGGGATCGTGGTTGAAAGCGGTGAAGCGCGGGAAGTACATCATCATTGCCTGCTCATCGGCTACGGGGCAGACGCCGTCAATCCCTACCTTGCATTCGAGGCCCTGTGGCAGGCACGGCGAGAAGGCAAGCTCGACGGCGCCGAGCACATCGACAATGACGACGATGTCGTGAGTTCCTATCGCAAAGGCGTTGCGAAAGGAATGATGAAGGTCATGGGGAAGATGGGGATCTCAACGCTCCAGTCGTACAAAGGTGCACAGATCTTCGAAGCCGTGGGGCTCGCCGACGATGTCATCGAACGTTGCTTTGCCGGCACCGCATCTCGGGTGTCCGGAGCAGGCTTTGATGTTCTCGTCGAGGAGATGGAAAGCCGCCACGATATCGGCTATCCCGATCGCGACGTCGTTCGCTTGCCGGTGCTGCCGAATCCGGGAGACTTTCACTGGCGCAGCGGCGGCGAGCGACACATGTGGGATCCCGAAAGCGTCGCAGCGCTACAGGTGGCCGCGCGCACCAACAGCGAAGATGCCTATTGGAAGTTTGCTCACCACGCTAACGAGGTTGCGACGCGCCATGCGTCCCTCAGAGGGCTGCTGCGCTTCAAGTCTGGCGTCAATGGTGGACCGATTCCACTTGAAGAAGTCGAGCCGGAGCGCGAAATAGTGAAGCGTTTCGCCACGGGTGCCATGAGCTTCGGCTCCATATCCATCGAAGCGCATGAGACCCTCGCCATTGCGATGAATCGCATCGGCGGCAAATCCAACACGGGCGAGGGCGGTGAGGACCCCCGGCGCTTCATCCCGCTCGAGAACGGTGACTCCAAGCGCTCTGCCATCAAACAGGTAGCGAGCGGTCGCTTCGGGGTGACGGTAGATTACCTCACAAATTCCGACGAGCTGCAGATCAAGATCGTGCAGGGGGCAAAGCCGGGCGAAGGGGGCGAGCTGCCCGGGCTCAAGGTGGACGAGGTGATCGCCGCCATTCGCTATTCCACCCCGGGGGTGGGACTCATCAGCCCGCCACCGCATCACGACATCTACTCCATCGAGGACATCGCGCAACTGATTCACGATCTCAAGAACTCGAACCCGAACGCGCGCATCTCCGTGAAGCTCGGAGCCGAGCTGGGTGTGGGCACAGTGGCGGCCGGCGTCACCAAGGCACGCGCGGACCACCTCGTGATCGCGGGGGACACCGGCGGGACCGGCGCATCGCCTCTGACCTCGATCAAGCACGCAGGGGTGCCTTGGGAACTAGGCGTGGCGGAGACGCATCAGACACTGGTGATGAACAATCTCCGCTCGCGCGTCGTACTACAGACCGACGGGCAATTGAAGACGGGCCGCGACGTGGCCATCGCAACCCTGCTCGGGGCCGAGGAGTTCGGCTTCGCCACCGCGCCCCTGGTCGCGCTCGGCTGCATCATGATGCGCAAATGCCACATGAACAC
>JAPULC010000501.1 GCA_027295305.1 Gammaproteobacteria bacterium | reverse complement strand
CGGGTTATCGATAGTTTGACGGCTTGTGCACCATTACAGTCATACTCGACATTACATAGCTCCTATAACGCCAACTGCAAAACCCTCGGCGCGTCTGTGCTCGTTGCCCTCATCCCTAGCGCGAACTCACACACGTCAGCGGCTCTGAGATAGCACCGCATCTCCGCTCAGTCCCATCTTGTCGCGCAGCGCGGTGAATCTCGGATGGTCCCGAACGCTCTCAAAGCGAAGCCACTCGCTACCAATGAGCTGGAGAAACGGAGAGCGCGCCTCGTAGGCTTGCTCCAGGCACTCCAGCGCTTTCTCGGTCTCGCCGAGGGCTTCGTGTACGTGCGCAACCCACATCTGCAAGTTAGGGTCTTTCTGCGCCTTCTCGAACAGCTCCCGCCAGATTGCCCGCGCCTCATCGACCCTGTTCAAGCGCGCATAGGCGCCCCCGAGAAACGCTGTGATGAATGGCATTCGACCTGAAAGTTCGACAGCCTTCTCGTAGACCGGTATCGCCTCGTCGTACCTTCCCTCGCATTCATAGGTGTTTGCAAGGTTGAAGTGGGCCATGGCGAACTCAGGATCCATCTCGAGCGCCTTGAGGAACTGTTCCCTGGCTCGCTGGAATTGCCCCAGGTAGAGGTACGGCCAGCCCAATTCGTTGGTGAGCAGCACTGAGAGAGGGTCGAGCTCACGGGCTCGCGTTGCCTCTTCAAGCGCCGCGTGAAGATCGGAAAGACCCACCAAGCAGTGGTGATACCACTGATGTGCCTGCGCGTAGCTGGGATTCAGCGCGATCGCTCGTTCGAACTCCTGGCGAGCGCGGGACCAGTCCCATTCCATTAGGTACTGGTACCCCAGCGACGCGTGCGCCTCGGGAAGCGTGTCCTCGAGTTCGATTGCCTGGAGCGCGGCTTTCTTGGCTCTACGCATTGCATCCGGTGGCGGGACGGCCTGATACCCGATGGCTGACAGCACGTAGGCATCGGCCAGTCCGGCGAGGGCCACCGCATAATTCGGATCCTTCTCGAGCGCCCGTTCGAAGTACTTAATGGCCCGCCGCAATCCCTCGTCGGTCCGTCTGTTGGCCTGGTGCCGGCCGAGCAGACACAGATCGTACGCCTCCATGTTTGCCGTTGGGCGTTTTTCCACTCGCCCGCGCTCCGCCGGGGACAGAGCAGTCTCGAGTGCCGTTGCGACCTCTAGGGCCACGTCGCTCTGAATGGCGAACACGTCGGTGAGCTCGCGATCGTACGTCTCGGTCCACAGGTGTTCATCAGTGTGTGCGTCGATCAGCTGTGCTACGACCCGTACGCGGTTGCCAGCCCGCCGCACGCTCCCTTCCAGAATCGTGGACACCCCCAACTCTTCCCCGATCTGCCGCAATGTCTGACCCGTACTCTTGTACCGCATCGTGGAGGTCCGTGAGATAACCTTGAGGCCTCGGATCTTGGAGATCTGAGCGATGAGATCTTCCGTAATGCCGTCGCTGAAGTATTCGTTCTCGGGATCGGCGCTCATGTTTGCAAACGGCAACACCGCGATCGACTTCTTCTCTGCCACGATTTCTGCAGGTGCGAAGAGCGCCGCAGCAAACTCGCCAGCCGTCGCATAGCGGTCGGCCGGCACCTTGCTGAGGGCCTTCGCAATCGCCACAGCGACGGCGGCCGACACACTCGGTCGCGTCGTCGCAACAGGGGGTGGAGCATCTGTGACGTGCTTCGCCATCACCGCCTGCGCATGGGATGCCACGAATGGCGGGTCACCCGCCAGCATCTCATACGTCACACATCCCAGGGCGTATATATCGCTCCGACCGTCGAGGTCGCGTTCCCCTGCAACCTGCTCGGGACTCATGTACGCCGGTGTGCCGAGCGAAAGCCCCGTCTCCGTCAATCGAGCGCCACCGGCGGTGCTCACGGCTACGGCGATGCCAAAATCGGCTACGAGCGGGACACCATCCAGTAGCAGGATGTTTTCCGGTTTAATGTCCCGATGAATGACACCCTGTCTGTGAGCGTAATCCAGGGCCCGCGCGACTGCCTCGGTGATCTCGATGGCACCGTCGACGGCCAGCTGTTTCTCGTGGACGAGTCGATCCCGCAGGGACTCACCTTCGACGTAGGGCATGACATAGAAGAGGAAGCCGTCCACCTCGCCGGAGTCATGTAATGGCAGGATGTGGGGATGCGTGAGTCCGGCGGCGATCTCGATCTCGCGCAGGAAGCGCTCCGGACCGATGGCCGCCGCGAGTTCGGGCCGCAACACCTTCACCGCCACTTTGCGGTGGTGCTTCAGGTCCTCGGCGAGGTAGACCGTCGCCATGCCGCCAGCACCGAGTTCGCGCTCGATCCGATAGCGGTCGGCCACCGCGGCCTTGAGTCGCTCAGGTACTTCCGCCATGCGCGTTAAGATGACCGCCAACGCCACTCTTGGCGAGGGCCAGCAAAGTCGTGGTGTGAGCGACGACCGGGGTCATAGTGACTCGCGGCGTCTAACGTCTCTGCGCTTCAGTTGCGGGCGACTCGCTGGCTGGCGCGCCGCGCTAGAACCCTATCTTGAGCGCGAAACCCCTGGGTCGGCCGAGGAGCCATCTGCACCAGGGGGTTCTGCCGCGGCATCTCTGGACCACGCCTCCAATGTCGCCAAGTCTCGATCGCTCAACCGTGCGTCGGGATGCAGCGTCAGGTAGTACCACAGAGGCATGCGGTGACCGGCAGTCACTGGCCCGACCATTGTGCGCAGGGCCACTCGGCGGCGGTGCCCGTACGCCGCCCAGTCCGAAAAGTTCAAGATCTCACGTGCGCGGTCGACGTCCCGCACCACCAGCCATGACATCGGCGCGACGTACGCCCAAATCGGCCATCGCGTCTCTGTCGAGTGGCAGTCGTAGCATGCGCGCCGCAAGATCCACTGCACCTCGCTCGACGAGTCCGGGTAACCAGCGCCCAAGCGGTTCGTTCGGCGCACCGGCACGAACTGGATTGCGACGAGCACAAGCGTCAAAAAAAGCGTTGCAATAGTAGCGTAGCGTTTCACGCGCCGTTTATGGCCTACAGGCACCCAGCCCATCCCTTCCCCCAAAAACGTACCCGTATCATTGCCCGGTGCACAACTGAAAGAGTGTCGCTGAAAACGTGAGCGCCCGTCTGCTGCATGGGCTTGATGTTAAGCCGCGAAGGCGGCTCGCAGAGGATCATCAATCCGACTCGACAGAGCTAGTACACGAACACTACAGGGCGCACGATCATGCCGTCGCCGTTCCTGATGTTCAACGGCACCCCGACGAAATACATGTTCCCCTTGTCCAGAAGTTGGTCCACATTGAAAAGTTGTTCATAGACAGGGATGCCGCGCGATAAGAATGAGTGGTGAATGGGGACCGCTCTCGCCGTTTCGGTTTCGGCCTCGACGGGAGTTGTATCCTGCAAGCTTGCCACACCAAAGGCATCCGTGCCAAATGCGCGAACCTGCATGCTTGCTAGATACTCGGCTGCTGCGCGCGTCAACGTGATGGTTTCAGGAAATGCCTCGTCAGTTAGAGGCGGCGTATAACCCGTAAAAATGAGGACAACGTCACCTGGACGTACGGATTCCTTGAACACTT
>JAPULC010000500.1 GCA_027295305.1 Gammaproteobacteria bacterium | reverse complement strand
GGCTGGACTGATGGTTCCACAGCCGATGAGGCCGATCTTCACGGGTTCCGTCATGGGCTTACTCGGACATGAAATACCGCCGCTGAGCTACGCTTCATCATGGCGGAACCAGGAATCGCTCACAACTTCCGTAGCTGCTGTTTGATAGACAGGGTCGAGGATGATCCGCTCGGGCACTTCCGCTGTGGGCGGGAGCATCTGACCGGCTGGATCACTGCTAGAATCCTTTTTATGTCAAGAACTTACATCGTCGGTGATGTCCATGGTCAGCTGGACAAGCTGATCGTTCACCTGCAGCGCGAGGTGTTGATCGACAACGCCTGCCAGTGGTGCGGGGGGGATGCCGTGGTGTGGTTTCTCGGCGACTTCTTCGATCGGGGTCCGGACGGCATCGGTGTGGTTGACCTGGTGATGCGGTTGCAGGTGGAGGCGCCGGAGACCGGCGGGCGAGTCTCTGCGATTCTCGGCAATCACGAATTACTCATCTCGAGCGTGGACAAGTTCGGAGCAACCCGCGATCCGTTCCCGTTCAAGGAGGTGTGGCAAATGAACGGCGGTCAGGAGAACGATCTGGCTGCCTTCGAGCAACGTCATTTCGAATGGATCTCGCAACTTCCCGCGATGGCGATCGAAGGCGAAAACCTGCTGATTCACGCCGACTCCTCACTCTACGTGGAATACGGTCGCACGGTGGATGCGGTGAACGAAGCTGCACGAGCCGTACTCATGAGCGATGATCCGGAGGCGTGGCGCAAGATGCTGGTGCAGTTCAGCGACCGCTTCGCATTCATCGGCCCGAACGGCCGCAAGCATGCCAAAGCGTTTCTACATCTCTACGGTGCCGAGCGCGTGATTCACGGGCACACGCCGATTGCACTTCTCACGGGAGACGATCCGGAGACGGTGACGCGCCCGCTCATCTACGCCGACGGCCTCTGCATGAATGCAGAAGCCGGTATGTGTCTCGGCGTCGGCTTCATCGCGCGGCTGGAAGAATACATCTAGCGCGTTTTGACCCAACTTGAAAAGCGACTCGACGGCTGCGATGCTCGTTCGGGCTCATCGCAACGAGGTCCGTCGGCCATGCTGCTCGACGTCTATTCCGATGTCATCTGCCCCTGGTGCTATATCGGCAAGCGCCGTCTGGACAAGGTCATGGAGACATCCGCCGGAGACGGCGTCGAGATGCATTGGCGGGCGTTTCAGCTCTACCCCATGATTCCGGCGGAGGGCGTGGATAGAGATGCCTACATGAAGGCCCGTTTCGGCGATCGAGCCCAGCCGTCGCGGATCTACGAGCAGATCGTGAGCGAAGGAGAGTCAGAGGGTATCGAGTTTCGCTTCGAGCGCATCAAACGCATGCCGAATACGCTGGATGCCCATCGGCTCGTGAGCATGGCGGACGAGCACGGGGTGCAGAACAGATTGCTGGAAGCACTGTTCAGCGCGTATTTCTGTGAAGGCGAAGACATTGGCGATCCCGACGTGCTCGCCGATGTCGGGGCCAGAGGCGGACTCGATATCGATCGTGTGCGCGCCTATCTGGACGGTGACGAAGGACGCGAAGCAGTGGGGCGCGAGCTCGAATGGGGACAGGTGGCCGGAATCAGCGGCGTGCCTTGCTTCATCCTCGAACGTGAGCTCGCGATGCCGGGGGCCCAGGACGCCCAGACCCTGGGTATGTTCTTCGAACGGGTGAAGGCGAAACTCGAATCGGGGGACATCGCACCTGCACAGTAGGCGTTTAGTCCGGAAATTGCCGTGCCCGGCAATTCTTTTACGCTTTCCGCAAACGCGGTTCCGGACAAGAACCCGCTAAGGCGGGCTCTGCTGGGAATCGCCCCCAAGCAGCATCTCGACCACGTTGCCGATGCGCTGATCGTTCACCGTGGCATTGCCGTCGCGAAGGTACAAGCGTGACCGGTACGCATCTTCACGCTTCTGCACGTATCCGGCTTGCTCCAGTCCCTGCAACATCGCACTGGCCTGAGATTCCAGCAGCAGGTCGAGGATCGCGGGGTCTAGCTTTTTGCCCTCTGACGAGGCTTCGAGGCTGCTTCGTTGGTACCCCTCGAGCACATCGCGCAAGAACCATTCAGGAAGCGATATCGACAGATCCAGCTCCACCGCGGTCAGCCAATCACGTGGATCATCCGATGCGGTTACCTCGGGTTTGGTGATCCGCGCATAGCCCTTCGCCGAAATCAGTTCGTTCTCCACTACCTGGGTGAAGTCGAGGATGACCCTCGGATCTGTCGTCAGGATTTCAGGCATGAATTCGCGGAAGGCTTGAACGTAGAGCTTGCTGTCCTGCGGGATTCCAGCTTTGAGGAGTGACTCCCTGCGCTCGTTGAAGGCCTGAATCCCAGGCGTGCCGAGGTCCTGGAAGCGCAGACTCCATCGCCCTTCGCCGAATTCCCGCTCGTTGGCGGCGACGCTCTCGTAGGCGAGAGACAGCTCGAAGGCGGCTTTTGCGGTTCCGGTCTCGGCCTGCATTTTCATCTCGAACCCATGCATGGAT
>JAPULC010000050.1 GCA_027295305.1 Gammaproteobacteria bacterium | reverse complement strand
ACTCGCAAACAGAGGGCGAAACGAAAGATCCAGCTGCAGCTTGGGCAGGCCCGCGCTGGCCGCGAGCCACGCGAGCAGAAACAGGACCAGCGTGAGCCGGGGTCGTGACGCCATGCCGCGATGAGCTGCGAAGTAGCCTCGGCTTAGGGCGTTCGTTGTCGTTTCAGCCCAATACTTCACCGCCGCGACACGAACAGGTCCACCAACTGCCCTACCGTCGAGACCTCTTCCATGTCCGCTTGACCGAAACGAACCCCAAGCTCTTCCTGCAGCTCGATGATCATTTCCACCAGGACGAAGGAGCTTGTGACCAACGAGGTGAGCTCGGCTTCATTGTCGAGCGCATCGCGTGGTTGATTCAGAATCTCGGACATTCGCTCTTTGATTTGTTGCTCGTTGCTCATGAGGGTCTCCATCATTTGTGTGCCAGCATCCGCTGATCGATACGGTCGCCGTGTTCCTCGGCCATCCCGCGATATACCTCACGGTCGGCTTCGGTGAAGCGTCTGAGGGTCTCGCGAATCGCCTCTCCCCCGTAGTCGGCTTCCATCGTCTTTAGCGCGTCGCGAACCCACTCGAGATGCCATCGCTCGTCGTGCATGATTCTCTGAAGTGTTTCACCTACCTCGGGCTCGAGATCCGGGATGCGAGAATGCAGTGCGTATTGGCTGACCACCCGCTTTTCGAATACCTGTGTGATGGCCAGAACTTCCATCAGATTCACCGGCATGCCGGCGGCAGCGATGTATTGATCCTGATAGGCCTGTCCCAGTTTGAGTGGGTCCATGTGAAGTCTTTCCAGGCACTCGGTCCAATAGCGCGCATGCTGCGCTTCATCGGCGAAGTGCCGGGTCATGTCGCGTTGAATGGCGGAAGGTCTGAGTGCACGGGCAAGCTGACCGAAGAACAATGCACCGCCGATTTCCGAGGTTCGGTAAAAGCTCAGAAGCCAGCACAGATTTTCGTCGGTGGCCATGATCATTGCTCCTTTGCGAGTGCGAGGCTCAAAACGCCTGTTTCCATGACGAGACTGGTGTAGCGAAAGCGAAGTGACTTTCGTGTGGGGATCAGCGCCACTCCCGTGGCCCTGTCCGGATTCGGCATGTGAATATCGGCGAGGACGAGGCCGGCGTTTTGCGGACACGCCTTGAACAGCGCCTCTTTGACGGTCCAAAGCCGCAGAAGCTCGCGACTGACTTCTGGAGGTGACGACATCTGCTGTGGGAGCGGCTCGCGAGATGCACCGATCGCGGCTACAAGGGACCTCGAAAAACCTTTCTTCGAAGCGGGTATCTCTGATGTGGGAGCGGCTTCAGCCGCGAATCCTGGGGTTTGCGAGTCGAAGCATTCGCGGCTAAGGCGCCCCCGGCTAAAGCCGCTCCCACAGGGTCTTTCAAGATGCCTTATAGCCGCTCCCACAGCGTCTATCGAAGTTCCCTCGAGCCACGCTCGTTCGTCCGCCGACAGAAACCACCGTGCCATGCGCGGTTGTACCTCTCGCCAACACTCGTAATCGATTCCTACGCCGGCAACGCCCTTCGCGCCGGCCGCAATGGCTACATCGGTCGAGTGAGTCAGGGAGATTTCGGCGTGCGGAAACTCGAGCAGGGATGTGTCGGGTGGCATACCCCGACTTTGCATCAGACAATGCAGGGCTCTGCGTCCGCGCAGCCAGTCCTCCCTTCGCTGAGCGTGGCAGAACTGATTCACTCGAACTCGTTCGGCGGCGCTCAGCTCGGCAGCCCCGAGAGCGTCGCGGGAGATCTCCACGCGTATCGAAGTCTCGAGCGCTGCGCTCAGAATGCTCTGCACGTTGTTGGTGTTCACCGGCAGCCTTCCTCTTTGAGTCCCCAACGAGCATTGACGAGGTGCGCGCATGCGCGCGGCAGGATGGTGGATGCGCTCGGCACGACGAGCCCCGGCAGTGCGGCGCGCATGCGCGACGTGCTGACGTACTTGTCGTAATAGAGTTGGCGCGCAAACGGCGCGACGCTTTCGAGGGACTGGCTGATGACACCACTGAACTGACGGGCGCCGTCCTGCAGCGTCGTGAACGACTGCCAGTCGCAGAACAGTGGCTTGAGCATTCTCAGCCGAAGGAACTGAGGGTCCTTCTGAAAGCTTTCATAGACGAGATCGAGCAAGGCATCGAGGGTGAGGGCGTCGGTCGCGTCATCGGAAACGTGAAACACGCCTTGCCCAGCGTGCGTGAGCAGCATGCCACAGGCTGCTGCGGCGAACTCCGCGGTCGTCATGTAGATGCGTGTCCCACTGTGTCCAGGCACGACCGACAACAGACCGTAATACAACAAGCGCAACGTGTTGTGCATGACGTTCTGCACACGCACTCGCCCGCTGTCGTCTTCGGCCATCACCGTGGCCACGCGTACGATCTGCCATGGCAGATCCGAGAATTCGCTCACGACGAGACTCTCGGCAGACCACTTGGACCACTCGTAGTGGTTGGCGAAGGCCGTTGCCTCCGTCAGCGGCTCCTCACTGAGCGCACCTGTTCGCAGGCCCGCTGCGTAAATCGTGCTCAGGAGCTGGCAGCAATCGAGCGCTGGGCAGCTACGCGCGAAATCCAGCAGGCGGCGGGTGCCTTCCACATTGATCGAGCGGGCCAGATCCCGCTCTACGCCGAAGTTGGTCACTGCAGCCGCATGAATGATCGTCGCGACACGCGCGGGATCGACTTCGGCGAAGGGTGATGTCTGCCTCAGATCACCGGCGACGAGCTGGCATCGGCCGGTCGCCAACAGTTCGTGCAGAGCCTGGCGTTTCAGGCGCCGGGCTTTCTCGTCGGTCGCACGAACCCAGAGGAGCAACTGCCGGTCGGTGTTCTCGATCAGCCACCGGGCGATCGCACCCCCCAGGTGACCATCTGCGCCTGTAACGAGGATG
>JAPULC010000005.1 GCA_027295305.1 Gammaproteobacteria bacterium | reverse complement strand
CGCCAGGGCTGGGGCCGCCTTCTGCGCGGTTGCGAAATCCGCCACCCGGCCCGCCACCCCCAAAGTCGTCGGGATAGCGTTGTCTCAGTTGCCGCATGAAATTACGGTCCTTGGCACTTGGGGCCTCTCCCGTGCCGAACTTCGCGCGAATGCGCTGCATGCGGGCACGCTCTTCCGGCGTGGGCCCGGTTCGTGCCATCAAGTCGCTGGGGGGCTGGCGCGAAGTATCCGACTGGCGCGTCGCCGACTGGGGCGTTTCCGACGAGCGCGCGTCGGCGAGCATGGTCTTGATCTCCTCAGTTGAAATGCCGAGCACCGACCCCGCGGAGTAGATGTCCGTCGGCGTGCGAAGCGCCGCATTGGGTATCGCAAGAACGCCCTCGCGACGCGCGATGTCGACTTCCACGTCTGCGTTCATCCCGGGTTTCAGGAGGCCGCCGCGGTTCTGTATGTCGATCAGCACCGGAAACATGGTGACGTTTTGCTGAGTGACTGCCTGGGGCTCGATCTGGGTCACCCGCCCCTCGAAGGGTGTGTTGGGGAACGCCGCGACGGTAACCTTTGCAACGACACCGGGTTGAATTTTTCCTATGTCGGTCTCGTCCACGAGCATGCGAACCTGGACGTGAGAAAGATCCGCCATCTTGAGCAGGAGCGTCCCGCCCCCCACGTCCTTCGTCGGAGAGGAGATGACTTGTCCGCGTTCCACAAGGCGCTCGATCACCATGCCGCTGATGGGCGCCATGACGTCCGAGTCGCCGATCGCGATGCGGGCGTTCTCAACCTCGATCTCCGAGCGAACGACGTCGGATTTGGCGATGGCCCGCTCGAGGTTGGCGGCGTCCCATTCAGCCTGAGATATTGAATTTTTTTCATACAGCGCATCGATTCGGCTGAGCTGAGACTCGGCGTTGGACAGGCGCGCCCGGGCAACTTCGAGGCTCGCCTCCGCCTGACGCAGCGTATTGCGGAGCACCCGCTTGTCGATCCTCGCGATCAACGTGCCCCCCGCGACGACATCACCGATCTCCACCGACAGCTCGAGGATCTCGCCCGATGCCTTGGATTTCACTTCCACCGTCGTGACGGGCTCCACAGTACCTGCCGCTTCCACGGAGACGATGATGTCGCGCACTTCCACGAGCACCGACCGATAGACGATCGCCTCTTCCTCCGGTGGCTTCTGCACGCAAGCGCTCATGAGCAGCACACAGGCAATCGTCACGACCCATCTCATCGGGTTCTTTCCTCCAGCATGTAGTCTTCGGTGATGTCGCCGTCGCGAAGATGCACGTGGCGCCGCGCACGGCCGGCCACGTCGGCCTCGTGCGTCACGAGCACGATGGTCTGGCCGGCATCGTGGAGCTCACTGATGAGATTCATGATCTCTTTGCCGGTGCGCGTATCGAGGTTTCCCGTGGGTTCGTCCGCGAGCAGGATGGACGGCTCGTTCACGAGTGCTCGTGCCAGTGCCACTCGTTGGCGCTGGCCGCCGGAGAGCTCGCTCGGTCGATGGAACATGCGATCCCCGAGTCCCACACGCTCGAGCATCTGCACTGCGCGCTCGCGACGCAGGCGGCGGCTCACTCCCCCGTAGAGCAGCGGCACTTCCACGTTCTTCAGCGCGGTGGCCCTGGGCAACAGGTTGAATGTCTGAAAGACGAATCCAATCTCGCGATTGCGGACCCGGGAGAGGGCTCGGTCGCCGAGCTCGGAGACCCGCTGGCCGGAGAGCCAGAATTCGCCGCGCGTCGGGCGATCGAGGCAACCGATGATGTTCATCAGCGTGGACTTGCCGGACCCGGAGGGGCCCATGATGGCGACGTATTCGTTGGAGCCAATCTCGATGCTCGCCCCACACAGCGCGTGCACCACCTCGTCGCCCATGCGGTAGTCTTTCCAGACGTCCTGGACGCGAATCATCGGGGTATCAGTGTGGGACTGTGCGGCTTCGCTCATCGGCTCCATCTTCGCTGACCATTATACGGCTCGGCCGGCGCTACCTGTCTGTATGCCAGAGGATCATCCACTAAGCATTGAGTAGGGTCAAAGAGCTACTAGTCGCGGTATCCTGGATAGAATGTGGTCGTGGGATGGTGGAGATTCGCATGGCGCATGAGGTGGTCTTGCTCGACGGGGGGATGGGGACCGAGCTTCGGGCGCGCGGCGTCGAGGTCCCCGATCACATCACGTCCATCTGGTCGGCGAAGGCATTGGTGGCCGATCGCGCGGCCGTCGTTGCGGTCCATCGTGATTACATCGATGCGGGCGCGGATGTCATCACCATCAACAACTATGCCGTGACACCGCCGCTGCTCGCGCGAGAAGGGATGGAGGGGGACTTCGAGGCGCTGACGCTCAAAGCCGTCGAGCTCGCAGAACGTGCGCGTGATGCATCGCAGCGCCCGGTACGTATCGCTGGCTCCCTGCCGCCCCTGGAGACCAGCTATCGCCCCGATCTCGTCCGCGACGACGTGGAGATCGGCGCCGTCTATGAGCGCATGGCGGAGCTGTTGGCGACGCGGGTCGACATTCTTCTGTGCGAGACACTCTCCTGTGCGCGCGAAGCCGTGGCCGCGGCGCGGGCGGCCACCGCATTTGACAGGGAGGTGTGGTTGAGCTGGACCCTGCAGGGCAATCTTCCGGATCGTCTCCCAAGCGGTGAAACGGTCGAGGAAGCGTTCGATGCCGCGTCCGGGTTACCGGTGGACGGCTATCTCGTGAACTGCTGCGGTGCGAACTTCGTCACCGGCGCAATGGAGATTCTACGCAAGCTCACCGATAAACCGATCGGGGGTTATGCGAATTCAGCGAACGTGATTCCGGCAGTCGAAGGCGAGGCCTCGCTGGCACCGGAGGGCGTCGAACGAGAGCGCCTGGACGTCGACGCCTATGGCGAAACCGTGAAGGAATGGATGAACCGCGGCGCAACCATCGTCGGCGGCTGCTGCGGCACCCGGCCGAGCCACATCGCGAGGCTCCGCCAGCTCATCGACTCCGGCTAAAAGCGGATGCAGAGGACATACAACTTTTCGAGTAGCTTCCTTCCAGGCGGGAGCAAGAATCTCGTAGGAGCGGCTTTAGCCGCGATCGGGCGCGAAGCGCCCGCTCTCCCGATCGGACTTCAAACCCCGGGCATTGAGCCCGGTGTCTTCGTATCGCGGCTAAAGCCACTCCTACATCGCAAACCGC
>JAPULC010000499.1 GCA_027295305.1 Gammaproteobacteria bacterium | reverse complement strand
TGCTTGGCGCTGTTGCTGCCAATTGACGCACGGCATCACGCAACCCCTTGAATGCAGGGAAGAAAATGCGATTCAGCCGCGGTGGCCATCCGGTGTGGATGTGAACTCGAGCTCCTTCAGCTTGCGTGTGAGCGTGTTGCGCCCCCATCCGAGCAGGTCCGCTGCGTCACGCTATCGACCGCCGGTGTGCTTCAGCGCCGCCGCGATCATCACGCGCTCGAACCGCGGCACGGCGTCCTCCAACAGGGGATGACTCACCCCCGGCTGGTGATGCATGAGCTCGTGCTCCGCCCACTTCTCGAGTGACGACTCCCAGTTCACCCTGGCATCTGCGGTGGACCGGTCCCGCGCGAGCTCGGGTGGCAAGTCGCCGATGTGAATGTCGTGCCCGGGCGCCATCACCGTCAGCCACCGGCAGGTGTTTTCCAGCTGTCTCACGTTGCCGCGCCACTCGAGCTTGGTGAGATAAGCCTCGGTGTCTGGACGCAGAATTTTAGGATCGCCGCCGAGCTCTTCCGCCGCCTTGTTTAGAAAGTGGCGCGCAAGCAGCCCGATGTCGTTGCGACGCTCCGAGAGCTTCGGCAAGTGCACGCGGATGACGTTGATTCGATGAAAGAGGTCCTCGCGAAAGTCCCCCACGGCGACGAGCTGCTCCAGGTCCTGATGCGTGGCGGCGATGATGCGCACGTCCACCTTGAGGGGTGAATGGCCCCCCACGCGATAGAACTCGCCGTTCTCGAGCACCCGCAGAAGACGGGTCTGGGTGTCGGCCGGCATGTCGCCGATCTCATCCAGAAACAACGTCCCGCCGTCAGCTTGCTCGAAACGTCCGATGCGCCGCTGCGTGGCGCCGGTGAACGAGCCGCGCTCATGTCCGAAGAGCTCGGATTCGATGAGCTCGCGGGGGATTGCGGCCATGTTGAGTGCGATAAAATTGCCCTGGGAACGGGGGCTGTGGCGGTGCAGCGCCTTGGCCACCAGTTCCTTACCGGTGCCGGATTCGCCGTTGATGAGTACCGTGATGTGCGAATTAGAGAGCCGCCCGATGGCACGAAAGACCTCCTGCATGGCGGGGGACTGGCCAATGATTTCCTGCGGGCCCTTCACCTCCTGGGAGGTGCTTTCGCTCTGCTGCTCGATGGCGTGTGCGATCGCGCGTTTCACCACCGCCACCGCCTCATCCACGTCGAACGGTTTCGGCAGATATTCGAACGCCCCGGATTGATAGGATTGCACCGCGTTTTCGAGATCAGAGTGCGCGGTCATGATGATCACGGGGACCTCGGGACATTCGACCTGCAGGCGCTCTAGAAGCTCCAGTCCGTCGATACCCGGCATGCGAATGTCGCTGACGATGGCTTGAGGATGCTCGGCGTCGAGGCGCGAAAGCACCGACTTGGCGTTGTCGAAGCTCTGCGTCGCGATGCCCTCCCTGTCGAACGCGCGCTCGAGAACCCAACGGATAGAACGATCGTCGTCGACGACCCACACGCTATCGCTACTTTTCATCCAGCTGCTCCAGTGGAATCAGGATCGTGAAGCGGGTTTTCCCCGGCTCGCTTTCGCATTCGATGAGGCCACCATGGGCGGTCACGATGGATTGGGCGATCGAGAGCCCAAGCCCATTGCCGTCGGCGCGCCCGCTGATCATCGGGTAGAACAGCAGGTCGCGAATTTCCGCCGCAATTCCAGGACCGTTGTCCGTGATATCCAGGCGAATGCCCAAGCGATGGCGTTTGTTGCCAAGGGTGTGCTGATGCAGGATCCGGGTGCGAAGCTCGATCACGGGATCCGCGGTGTCACAGAGCGCCTGCTGGGCGTTTCGCATGACGTTCAGCACCGCCTGCAGGAGTTGCTCGGGGTCGGCTTGGATGTCGGGCAGGCTTGGATCGTAATCGCGCTCGAAGCCCAGCCGCCCCGGGTCCTCGGCGTCCACCAACTGGATCACCCGTTCCACGATGTGGTGGATGCTGGTGATCTGTGGACTGGGTGGCTGCGCGGGACCCGTCATTCGGTCCACCAGATTTCGCAGGCGATCGGTCTCGTCGATGATGATCTGGGTGTATTCGCGCAGCTCATCTCGTGGCAGCTCGCGCTCCAGGAGCTGGGCGGCGCCACGTATCCCGCCGAGGGGATTCTTGATCTCGTGGGCGAGGCCACGGACCAGCTCACGGGTGGTGGAATAGATCGACTGGTGTTGCTCGTCTCTGTTGATCCGGAGCATCCGGTCCAAGGCCTGGATTTCCACCAGCAAGCCGCTGAACCGATCGTCCACGATGGGGGTCACGGTGTAGTCGACGGTGACCTGCTCGCCGCTGGAAAGCGTGAGCACCGCATGACGTTTGATGAAAGGTTGTTGACCGGCCAGGGCCATGCCGAGCGGGTCGCGTGCCTCGGATGGATCGCTGAAGAGCTCGTCGGCACGGGCGCCGAGCGCGCGAGTCTGGCTGACCGAGAGCAGCGCCTCTGCGGCCTGGTTCAGCAAGCGCACGCGCAACGATTCATCGAGCATCAGAACCGCGGTGGTCTGATGTTCCAGGAGCACCCGCACATCGGCGGTGATCAATTCGGAGTGTGATCCCATGGCGACCTTCGCGATGCAAATATCGAACCAGCTTCCACACAGCGGACATCCCCAGAAAGTAAGTGCTCACTTACTTCAGAGGGAGGCTATGAATAGCGGTACGACGAGTCTCGGTGACAGGATTCTAATGCAGTCAGTGTGCAGATGCACCAAATTGGTGCGTAACACTCAAGGGCCGGCAGACGGCCTCACAGACGCGCCCTTTGGAGATGGAAGACCGATGGGGTGCTTTGGGCCACCGGCCGGTTCTCGTTCGGGTCCACCACTTCGAGCACCAACTCGTGGGTACCGCGATCGAGATTGAACAGATGCCAGGTGGCTCCATCGGGCTCGATGTCCAGCGCCTGACCGTCGAGCACCAGCACCAGTCGATGCTGGCCGCGCAGCGCAGGGTCGGCAATGGTCACAATGTCCACATCGCCGCTGTTGCTGCGCACGGTCTCCTCGTGCCGGGGTGCGCTGATGACGAGCCGATAGTGGACGTCGTCAAGGATGTCCCCGAGTGGGCGCGAGCCACTTGAAGGCACAGTGGCTTCATCGGACGGGAACGTATTGGGAGGCTGCACATCCACTCGCTCGGCCGCCTCGCGCTGGCGGGGTGACGGCGTGTCGGTGAATAGCACGTTGCCGTGCTCGTCGACGGTCCTGTAGATCTCGCCACCGTCTGCGACGGGCGCGGCCAGGAACAACAGACCTAACACAACCCAATGCATGGAACAGCCTCGTTGGTGCTCAGCTT
>JAPULC010000498.1 GCA_027295305.1 Gammaproteobacteria bacterium | reverse complement strand
CCGAGGCGCGTGCGATGGCGGGGGGTCGGCGGTAGATGCTCGATACGCAAGATGTGCTCGCCGGCGAGCAGGTCATCGGTCTCGATGGGTGTGGCGCCAATCACGACGTCATCGATTCTCACGTTCGCGCGCACGGGCTCCGTTTCGATGACGAGGGTCGCGGTCCCAAGTCGGACGCTGGGACTCATCGCAACGAACGAAAGCAACACCACGCCGAGAACGCCCGCGACGATCGCCCATGTGCGTCGGCGTTGTGAACGGATCTCGGCGATGGAACGTCTGATGGTTTCACTCATCGCCTGCGGGGGCGGCTCATTCTCCCCGGATCGAGCGGATGCCCTCGAGGAGCGTTTGACAGAACGGGTCCAGATCACTGTGGTCCATGACGGTGGACAGCGCACCGTATAACCCTTGCGCGACGTAATAGCCATTGTCCAGCATGTAGTACCGAAGCCGATCCGGGCCCTGCCCGAAGAAGCGCTGATTCGGATCCATCGCGAAATCTTCATCGTCGATGGCGAGTGCAAATACAGAGTACTGTCCGAGCACTTTTCCGCTGAGATTCGTGAGTGCCAGCACCTCTGCGATGCCATCGCGAAACTTCCCGCCCAGCGCGTTGAGGCGCGTGAATGCGTCGCGGTCCATGAGGGACATGGCGGCGTGGCCCGCCGCCATCGTGACGGGATTCGCGTTGAAAGTACCGCCATGCGGCAGTCTCGCGCGGCCATCGGCTACCTCGAACACCGACATGACATCGTTCCCGCCTGCGACGGCGCCGACGGCAAAGCCGCCACCGATGATCTTGCCGAGGGCGGTAATGTCGGGCGTGATGTCGATCTCTCCCTGCATGCCCGACCAGCCCGCGCGAAACGCCACCACCTCATCGAAGATGATCGGTACGTGGTGTTGCTCGCGAACCCGTTCGAGCATGTCGCGGAAGGGCTGGCTCATGGGCACGCGTCCAAGGCCCGCGCCGAATGGATCAATGAGCACCCCGGCGAGATTCTCTGCCTCCGAGACGAGGATCCGCTCGGCGATCTCCGGTTCGTTGAACGGAATGACGACGACATCATCGAGGGCGCCTCGAGGCGTGCCTGCCGAATGTTGGATGGGCCGAGGGTCGCCCTTCTCGAGATCCGTCTTTGGTGCCGAGACGCTGACCTCTGCATAGTCGTAGGAGCCGTGGTAGGCGTGCTCGCATTTCGCAATCTTGGGCTTGCCCGTATGAGCGCGCATGGCCTTGATGGCATTCATCACCGCCTCGGTGCCGGAGTTCATGAAGCGGATCTTGTCGAAGTTCGGTGAACGTTCGCATAGCAGCTCTGCGAGCCTCACCTCGGCTTCGCTGCCGAACGAATAGGCGGTGCCACGCGTTAGCTGTTCGCTGACGGCCTCCACGATGGCAGGATGGGAATGGCCATGGATCAACGACGTGTAGTTGTTGTTGAAGTCGATGTAGATGTTGCCATCCACGTCTCGAATGGTCTTGCCGGAAGCGCCGTCGATGAAGATCGAGTAGGGCGTCATGCGGATGGTGCTGCGGCTGCCACCGTCCGGGAGCACCTTGCGGGCGCGTTGAAACAACGCATTGGACTTCGAATCGAGATCTGGATAGCTCATGAGTGCAGACACCGCCCTGCGTGCGAAGCTCTCATTCTGAGTGTCGGCTCAGCGCTATTCAACAATGGGTGCCAGGCACCGTGCCTGGCACGCTACTCGGTTGGGGGCGGAAGGTGCACGTCCCTTTGAGGGAATGGAATCGTGATGCCTTCCGCATCGAAGCGCATCTTCACCTCTCGGGTGATGTCCCAATAGACGTCCCAGTAGTCCCCGGTGTTGACCCAGGGACGTACGATGAAGTTCATCGAGGAGTCGTCCAGCTCGTGAAGCCTGACCGTGGGCTCTGGGTCGGCCAGCACCTTGTCGTGGCTGGTGACGATATCTCGCAACACCCGCTCGGCCTTGGGCACGTCGTCGCCGTAGGAGATGCGGAACGCGAGATCGACCCGCCGGGTGCGTTGATGGGTCACATTCTTGATCACGTCCCCCCAGATCTTGTTGTTCGGCACGATCAGCGTCTGATTATCGAACGTGAGGACCGTCGTGTTGACCAGGCTCATGTCGCTGACGGTGCCGAATGCGCCCGCGATTTCCACGACATCCCCTTCGTCGAAGGGCCGGTACATCAGGATCATCAAGCCCGAGAAGAAATTCGAGATGGTGTCCTGGAGCGCGAACCCCAGGATGAATCCTGCAACACCGAGACCCGCCAGTAGCGGGCCGATGGAGATGCCGAGCTGTGACAATGCGAACAGCACACCGAATATGAATACGAGATTGCGTGTGGTCGAGACGATGGTGCGCTGCAGGAGCTGAGACATCGTCACCCGCGACGATTTCAAGCCACGCTCGACGAGCCGCTGCGCAAGTTTCGCGAGCAGTCGAAATATCAGCAGGATCCCGAGGAACAGCAGCAGTTTCAGGAACAGCTGACCGCCATTCTGCTGCACCCACTTGGCGACACTCTTGCCCGCTCGACTGAAGAGACCGCCGAGGACTTCGATGTCGAGGATCTCCGTGGTGATCTCGCCGGTGGCGGCAATCACCTGCTGCTGATAGGACGAAGTGTCCATGTCGAGCAGGCGCATGGTATCGAGCGCCCGATTCAGCTCCCCGGCGATCGTTCGCACGCGGCCCTGGGTGACGTTCAGCTTCGCCGTGAGCTCGTCGTCGTTGGGGATGATCGAGAGCCGTGCGCGCAGCTCCTTCACTTGCCCGATGGTGAGCTCGAGGTAGATCGATCCGTTGGCCGCGCGATCCGCCATGGCGGTGCGGAGCTTCTCCTGTTCCCTCGCGATGTCGATTCCAAGTCGCTCGGAGATCTGCAGGTTCCGTAGGAGCGCTCGGGACATTCGATCGTTTGCCTGTGCAGCTTCGGCGAATTGCGCATCGAGCACCGCCTGATCAGCGGCGCTCATGTCCTGGGTAGCGAACACGAGCCCCTCACGAACGCGTGCCAGTGCCAGGTGGATGAACTCCGGCAGCGCCTGAAGCCTCGAGATCGCCTCATCGCGGTAGTTGGAGAGGTCGTATCCTTCGTCTACCAGATCCGCCACTTGGATGGCGAAGGCCTGGGCTCCTTCGAACAGATCGACACGCTGGCGGTTCGCTCTGGCCTCGATGACGGTTCTGACCACGCCCTCCTCGCGTCCAAGGCGTTGCTCGAGGCGCTCGAGCTCGGCGCGCTTGCGTTGGACTAGCGTCGACTCGCGATCGAGTTCCTGCGCAAGCTCCTGCGGCATGGCCCTGGGGTCTTCGCTCGGCTCGTCTTCGTCCTGCGCAAAGGCAGAGTTGAGAGCAAGCAATAGTGTCATCGTGACGATGAAGCCGCGACGCATGAGCATCCGCTTAGTCCTGTTCCGTTTCGATCAGTTGTCGCACCTGGTCTATCGAGAAGCTACCGGGAGGCAGCTTCTCGGCGATCATTCGATGCGCGAGACGTTGCACCGCTTGGTTTGCGGGCGTGGCAACGCCGTGCAGCCGCCCCAGCAACACGATCTCGCCGTTGAGATAGTCCACTTCAATGTTGCCCGTGCCGCGCGCGACACTCTGCCAGGACGACCCGCCGGTTCTGGGTATGCCTGGGATCTCGCCGGTCCGCAGCGCGGCGCCTCGACGCTCTCTGGTCTCCTCCGCGCTCGCGCAATCGATGTCTGCCGCGCGATAGCACGCCAGCGCTTCTTCACGCATCATGCGCGAGACGTCACGCGCTTCGTCTCTCGCCTCCGTCGCGGCCTGCAATGCATTGCCCAGATTCATTAGAAGCTTCGAGTATTTCTGACGCATGATCGTCGGGTCCGGCTCCGCGCTGAAACCCGCTTCTCGCAATTGCTGCGTCAACTCCTCGACGAGTCCGTCCACGCCTTCCGGATAGCACCCCGCGTCGAGAATACCCCCGGTGTCCACGGCATGGGTGATCACGACACCGGGTTCCAGATGCAGCGCGGGAAGAATGACCACCATCGCGTAGGTATTCTTGAATCGTCGCGCCGCCATGCGCTCGTTGGCGACGCCGTTCTGGCAGCACACAACGACCACGTCATCGCCGGCTGCCGATTGAAGATCGTCCAACGCCCCTGGCGTGTGCTGGGCCTTCATGCAGAGGATCACCACGTCGTCGTTTCGGAATTCGATCTCCGAGGGATGGCCGACTGCAGGGATGTCGAGGTTCACCTGTTCCTTCGGCGTGATGAAACGTAACCCGTTGCGTTTGATTGCTTCCAGATGCGCACCGCGGGCGATCAGGACTACCTCTTTGCCCTGTTGGAACAATCTCGCGCCGATGGTGCCACCGATGCCTCCGGCGCCGTAGATGATGAACCGCATCAGGTCTGTCAGCGATGCGCGGCCGCGCCGTTCATGCCGAGCAACACAACGTAGTGACCCTCGGGAGGGGTGATCAGCGTGTAGCCGGTGTCCGATTTCGGCGGGCGATGATGTGTGAAGCCCGTTGGGCGAAGGGGTGAGAATCCCATCGGCTATCCTTCCTTTATTGTTATCGCGATCGCGTAGTGTAAACGAATCGCCGGGTGTGCCTCCAAGATCCCTCGAAAGACCGCGTCGCCCTGGCGTGTGATGTGGGAGCAGGTTCCTTGTTGATCCACGAAGGGTTCATGCCATGAGTGCAATGCCGATCAACACCGACGCCATTGCCGGCTGTCTCATCGGCACCGCAGTGGGAGATGCCCTCGGGTTGCCGTATGAAGGTCTGTCGGCTCAGCGGGCGCCGCGTCTGCTGGGTCCACCGGACCGTCATCGATTCCTGTTCGGACGGGGAATGGTGTCCGACGATACCGAGCACTCGGTAATGGTCGTCCAAGCACTGGCAGTTTCTCGAGGCAACCCTCGCACCTTCGCCCGAGCGTTGGCATGGCGGATGCGAATCTGGCTCCTCGGACTGCCCGCAGGTGTCGGGTTCGCAACTGCGCGAGCGTGTCTCAAGCTCTGGCTGGGATTTCCACCGTCGAAGTCGGGGGTGTGCTCGGCAGGGAATGGTCCCGCCATGCGCTCAGCGATTCTCGGGGTGGCCGTTGACGACATCGAGTTGATGAGCGAGCTCGTGATGGCATCGGCACGGCTCACACACACCGATCCGGCGGCCAGTCACGGTGCGCTCGTGGTGGCGCTCGGCGCACGATTGGCGGCAACGCGAAAGACGGTGAGTGCGGATGAATTCCTTGGCCACGCGCAGACGCTCGTCGGCGCTGGGCCGATGCTCGATCTTCTCGATGCCGTCGCTCGAAGCATTGCGTCGGGAGAAGATACTCGTCGCTTCGCCGATTCCATGGGGCTCGGCAGTGGCGTCAGCGGGTACGTGAATCACACGGTACCCGTGTGCATCCATGCATGGCTATCGAATCAGGATAGTTTCGAACGTGCGGTATGCACGATCATCGAATGCGGTGGTGACGCCGACACCACCGCAGCCATCGTCGGAGGGATCATGGGTGCCAGGTGCGGTCCCGATGGCATTCCCCCGGCGTGGCGCGACGGGTTGTTCGAGTGGCCGTTCGATCACGTTTGGCTCACGCGTCTGTCGCAAGGACTCGCAGCGCACTTGGCGGGCGAGCGCACGCCCGTGACCTTTGGATATCCCATGCTCAGGCGTTTGCCACGCAACGTCTTCTTTCTGATCGTGGTTTTGTACCACGGTTTTCGGCGCTTGCTGCCACCGTATTGACCTCATTGCGACTATGAGGGAACTTCGAAAAATCTGAGCTGGCAGCAAGATGTGGGAGCGGCTTTAGCCGCGAATGCCCCAACGCGCGCAACCTATCGTTCGCGGCTGAAGCCGCTCCCACATCAGAGGACAGGGCCCGCGTCGCAGGCTCTTGCGCGAACCCCTCAAGCCGTCGTCTGGTCCCGCGAAATTCGAGCTGTTATCGTGAATCGATTCTCGCCGCGTGGCCCATTGCTGTGCGTATCAGGATCGAAGGGGCAAACGAGCACAACCTCGACGATGTGGACGTCGAGTTTGGGGATGGTCTCACCGTTGTCACGGGCGTGTCGGGTTCGGGTAAATCTTCACTCGTCTTCGACACGCTGTACCACGAGGCGCGGCGTCGGTTCTTCGAAGTTTACGCGCCACCGTCTGCGAGCCACCGTCTTGCACCTGCCGCGGTACGTCGGATTCGAGGCCTCGTGCCTAGCATTGGCATCGGCCAGAATCTTCTGAATCGCAATCCTCTGTCCACGGTCGCTACCGCGTCCGGTCTGCATCCGTATCTTCGCATTCTGTTCGCACGGTTTGGCACGCGTCACTGTGCCGAGTGCGGCGAACGGCTCGTGCATTGGCTGGAAGACGATGTGGTGCAGCGCATGGTGGCTGCGTCGCGCAACGAGGGTGCCGACGTGGGCACTGAAGTGGGCACTAAAGTGCTTGCGCATCTGGTGATGGGTGCGCGCGGCAGTCACGCGACGTTGTTGGCTTCGCTTGCGAAGCGGGGCTCTCATCGAGGCATCGTCGTCGATGGTAAAGCCTACCGAGGTCGGCGCCTGGCCTCGACGGCACCTCACAGCATCAGCGTGGTTCTGAAATCTCGCGACGAAGGCCCGGTGAGTGCCCGTGGTGCAAGATCGCTCTATCAGGAAGCTCGCGGGTTCGGGGCGGATCGCATCGAGCTCGATGGCGATGTGATGGCGCTGACACCCGTGTGCGGTAGGTGTGGAAGCTGGTTCCATCCATTGGAGCCGACGCACTTTCATACACCGTGCCCGCATTGCGCCGGCGATGGATGTCCAAGCTGTGGGGATACGGGTCTTCATCCACAGGCAGCGGCCGTTCGTTGGCAGGATGTCACCCTGAAGACGCTGCTCGGCCAGTCGGTGGACGGCGCTACCGAGATGTTTGCGCGGGCGCAGTGGGCATCGTCCGCACGTCGTATCGCCGTGGAGATCGAGCGGCGCCTGGGCGCGCTGCGCAGTGTTGGACTCGGCTATCTGCAGCTCGATCGCACGGCACCCACATTGTCACGCGGAGAGGGCCAGCGGCTGCGACTCGCCGTATCACTCACCAGTCGGCTCGAGGAGATACTGCACGTTCTGGATGAGCCGACAGTCGGGCTTCACGCCGCCGATGTGGCAAAAGTAATGAGTGCCATCGAGCGCTTGCCGGGTCCGATGATCTACGTCGAGCATGATCGCGCTGCCGCCGCTCGGGCCGATCGTGCCATCGATACCGGCCCTGGTGCCGGGTCCCATGGTGGACGAGTGGTGTTCGACGGTACGCCAAGCGAGCTCTGGCGGGCAGATACGCCGACGGGACGCATGTTCAGTCTCGGCGACACCGTTGCCTTACCCGAGAAAAGAGAACCACCCGAGAGTTTCCTTACCATTCGGCGCGCAATTCTTCGCAATCTGCGCGGCATCGATGTCCCGTTGGCGATTGGACGCTTCAACGTGATCACCGGCGTGTCGGGTTCTGGAAAGAGCACACTCATCGAAGACGTGCTCGTGGCTTCGTTGCATGCAGGCAAACCCGTGGGATGTGATGGGGTGATCGGCTTTGAGGGCGCGCCAATACTCGTTGATCAGAGTCCGATAGGACGTAATCCGCGGTCGAATCCCGCCACCTATACCAAGCTCGCGGACTTGCTTCGGGATGGTTTCGCGAACGCAACGGACTTGAGTCCTTCGCATTTTTCCTTCAATCGCCCCGAGGGCGCGTGTCCCGAGTGCAGCGGTATGGGCGCGGTCGAGGTCAAGATGCGTTACCTGCCTTCGACGTGGATCCGCTGCGATGCGTGTGAAGGGCTGCGATTTTCCGATGACGTGCGCAAGCGTCGTGTGTCATTCGGCGCGAATCGTCTGTCCATTACCGATGTGCTCTCAATGTCGGTGGACGAGGTGCTCGATCTCATGTCGGGGGACACGCCCCTCGCGGACGCCAAGAGGCGCACGGCGTTGCGAATTCTGCAGGCGCTGTCCGACATCGGGCTCGGCTATCTGTCCCTGGGTCAGGCGTCCCCTTCGCTCTCGGGGGGCGAGGCACAACGTGTAAAGCTCGCCCGCCACCTGGGTGGCCGCTGGTTCTCCGGAAAGCTGCTGGTTCTGGACGAACCCACCACCGGGTTGCACCCCCAGGACGTCCAGGGGTTGCTGACGGTGCTGGATCGTCTGGCCAGACAGGGCGCCACCCTCGCTGTGGTGGAGCACAATCTGGATGTGGTTCGCGCCGCGGATTGGATCGTCGACCTGGGTCCCGGATCGGGTCCCGATGGCGGGGATCTGCTCTACGCCGGAGATCCAGTCGGTCTCGCGCAGGCGCGAGATTCGCGCACTGCCCAGGCACTGCGCAACGAAAGGCGATTACGCCCAAGAGCACGGGCACGAAAAGCGTCTCGTCTGAGCGACCGGATCCGCATCAAGGGCGCACGCTCGCATAACCTGAAATCTGTCGACGTCGATTTCCCGCACGCGGCGCTGACGGTTGTGACGGGAGTGTCGGGCTCGGGTAAATCGAGTCTGGTGCGAGATGTCATCGAGGTCGAAGCGAAGCGGCGTTTTCTCGAAAGTCTCTCGATGTATGAGCGCCAAGGTGTGCACGAGAATGCCGAGAGCGAGGTCGAGGCGCTCACTGGTCTCGGCGTCAGCATCCCATTGAGCGGCGAGGGCCGGCTGCGCAATCCGCGAGCAAGCGTCGGCTCGACGTCGGGAATCAGCCTGCGAATTGCTGTGCTGCTGGCTCGCATCGGCGCGCGCGTGTGCAGTCGTTGCCAGCGCGAGATGCACCGCAGCGACGGCCAATGGCGGTGCGACCCCTGTCGGAATGGGTTACCGCTTTCACAACCGCGCCACTTCATCTCGTCGATCTACGGGTCTGCGTGCACGACTTGCCAAGGCATGGGAACCCTCCGGGAGGCACGTCCGGAGAAGCTCATCGTCAACCCCGACAAGCCGCTTTGCGCAGGGGCCATGTATTCACCCGGGTTCTTTCCTCAGGGCTTCTACGGAAAACCTTTCAACAGCGGATACGACATTGTGCAGACCCTCGCTGCGAAGTACGACTTCGATCCATTCACCACTGCATGGCACGACATGTCCAAGGCAGCGCAGGATGCGTTTCTCTTTGGCCTCTCCGAACCGTTCGACGTCACCTACCGCAGCCGTGCAGGTCACGTCCGAACGCGCACCACGCGATTTAGCGGCTTCTACGGAATCATTGGCAATTGGGATGTCGGCGGGACCTACACGGCGTCGAAACGCTGTCCGGACTGCGATGGCGGTCGTCTGCGTCCAGAGCATCTGCAGGTGACCCTCGGCGATCACAACATGCACGCACTCTCCGAGATGTCGCTGAGCGCGCTGCGCGAATGTCTGGATCGTATCGAGTTGCCGAGCGATGAGGTCGTGCTCGCGGGGGGTGCGTTGGCAGCCGTGCTTCGAGACCTGGAGCTGATCTGCGATCTCGGCCTTGGTTACTTGAGCGCCTCGAGGCTCACGGCGACGCTCTCCGCGGGTGAGGCGCAACGATTGCAGCTGGTGCGCATCATTGCGGGAGGGCTCTCGGGTCTCACGGTCTTGCTCGATGAGCCGACGCGCGGCATGCACCCACGAGAGATCGACGCCCTGGTTCGAGCGCTGCGCAAGATCACTGCTCAGTCCAACACCGCGATCGTGATCGAGCATGACCTCAGCTTCATTCGTGCCGCCGACCTCATCGTCGACATGGGGCCGGGTCCCGGCATCTTGGGGGGTGAGATCGTGGCGTGCGGCGGACCCGATCAAGTTGCACGAGCCGATACCGCCACAGGACGCTGGCTGCGTCGAAGGGGTGTCATCGAAGTGCGTGCTCGCCGTTCTGCGCAGGCCTGGATCACGATTCGGGGCGCGCGCGCGAACAATCTGCAAGACATCGACGTGAGAATTCCGTGCGGGGTTCTGGTTGGAGTGTGCGGCGTATCGGGTTCCGGCAAGAGCACACTGATCATGGACACGTTGGCGCGCGTTGTGGCACCGAAGAAATACACCACGTCGGTGGCGCGAGAAAATCTGGAGCCGGGCGCCCATGAGGCCATTGAAGGCGCACCGCGCCGAGGTATCGTTCTCGATCAGAGCCGTGAGGGGATCGTCTCTCCGGGAAGTTATCTCGGTATCAAGAGCGCGCTCGTCAAAATCTATGCGCACAGCGAAGATGCTCAGGCACTCGGGGTCGACGAGAAGACCCTCGCTGCGCGTTGCGGTGTGTGCAAGGGCGCTGGGACGGTGCGCATCGATATGGGATTTCTGCCCAACGTCTATCCCTTGTGCGAGGCCTGTGATGGCAGCGGCTATGCACCCGAGGTCAGCGACGTGACCGTGCGCGGGTTTACGCTTCCATCGCTTCTCTCGAGGACCATCGATGAGGTGCATGAACTCTGGGGCGATGAGCCTTCGATTGCGAACGCGCTGGTGGCTGCTCGCTCGGTGGGTCTCGGCTATCTCGTACTTCAACAGCCCGCATTCGCTTTGTCCGGGGGCGAGGTTCAACGCCTGCGTATAGCGCGCGAGCTGAATCAGAAGGCACCCGTCGGCTTGTATCTGCTCGACGAGCCGAGCGTGGGTCAGCACATGGAGGACGTTGCTCGCCTTGCGGGGGTGCTGCATCGACTGGTCGACAATGGTTCGACCGTTCTCGTTGTCGAGCACCATCCCGAGCTTCTGGCGACATGTGACTGGTTGATCGAGCTCGGTCCCGAGGGCGGACCGCAGGGCGGGCGCATCGTTGCCGAGGGCCCCCCCGAGGAGATTGCCCGATGTGAGACGCCGACCGCGCCCTATCTCCGGGAGCTTCTTGGTCGAGACGTACTCCCGGGACCGCGAGACCTACCCCTAGCTGCACGAGACGTGTCCGCGTGATGCTCCCGGCGCTGCTGGCGGATCGTTCGCCGTGTCTGAGGGCGCTGGTGCTGCGGGATCTGCTCGGGCGTTCGGATGACGATCGGGAGCGCGCCGAGCTCGAGGCGATGCGTGAGGACGATCCGCTGGTCACCGGACTCCTGAGGCTCCAATCCGAGGAAGGACAGTGGACGACGGGTGATGGTGCGTGGCGTTCTCACTCGCATCGTCTGATGATGACCTCGATGGCCATGGCACGTCTGGGCTATCTCGGATTCGAGCCATCCCATCGGGCATTGTCCAAGGCCGCACAGTTCCTGTTCTCGAGGCAGCGCAAGGATGGTGCGTGGCCGTTGCCCCGAGGTGGGGACGATGCGGAAGGTGTCACCGAGACATCATTGCAGACATCGATGGTGCTGCGAGGGCTTGCATACAGCGGGTTTGCCACCGATCCGCGTTCAGAGCGCGCCTACGATTGGCTGCTCGCGCAGCGTCTGGACGACGGCGCTTGGCCAACCGGCAAAACCCGTGGAAATTTCCGGCGCGTCGCGGGGTATCGTCGATTGGCTCATTCGACTCTCGGTTGCCGCTCGAATACCACCGCGGCGCTCCAATGCCTGGCGTTGCATCCCGAGCGGCGGACGAGCGAGCCGGCCCGACGCGGTCTGGATCTTCTGCTGGGTCGAGAAACTCGCGACAAGGAAGCGTTCGGCTTCGAGATCGCACGATTGCTTGGCGCACAGCCCGTCCGGGGATTCGTGAGCTTCTTCGCCCGTTTCGATGTTGCATTGGTGCTCGACCTTTGCGCCCGCGTCGGCGCGGACCGGGAAGATCAGCGGGTGGCGAATCTCATCGATTTCGCGACCGACCTGCGCGGCCCATACGGACTGTGGAGCAACGCGGCGCAGCCCCAATGCGATCGTTGGCTGACGTTCGACGTGTTGCGCTCCCTCGCGCGGCTGGACGAGGAAACCGAGTGGGTGTCCATGGAGCCGAGGACGCCATTTCAACCCTATCCCGCCCGTCGCAAACGTTTTTGAGATTTAGACTGCGAAGCGAAAAAACGTGCCGGGCACAATATCGCTGTAATGGTGCCTGGCACAATTTCTTTCCATTTCTATGGCAGCCCGAGGACACGGGCTGCGTTGTCCCAGTAGATCTTGCGGATGCTCTCTTCGCCGATGGGCTGCTTCTCGAGGCTTTCCATTCCCCAAGGCCAGGTGCCGTCCGGGTGCGGATAGTCCGTGTTGAACGTGAGGTAGTCGTCTCCCACGAGGTCCACGACGCTCGGCAGCGTCATCTCGTCGCCGCGACACGCGACTAGGAAATTCGATTTGAAGTACTCAGTCGGTCGCTTCTTGAGATCCGGATGCTCGGCGTTCCCCGAGAATTCGAAGTGCTGCTCCATGCGTTGCAGCCAATAGGGGAGCCAACCCGCATCGGCTTCCACGTGCACGATTCGAAGCTTCGGAAAACGCTCGACGGTGCCGTACCAGATGAGACTCATCATCGCCACCATGGCCTCGAAGGGATGCGCAATCATGTGCCCGGAGGTGTGGGTTTCCATTCGCTCGCCATAGGATGGGAGATGAGGGGAGCCGGAGTCGTGGATGCAGATGGGCTTGCCGATCTGCTCGATCTCCGCCCAGAGGTCATCGTAGTCGGCGTGATAGAGGTTGCGTCCGGATGTGGGGTTCGGCCGCACGAAGAAGGCCGCGGCCCCGTTGTCGCTCGCGCGTCTGGCTTCCTCGATGGCGAGATCCGGCGCTTGGATCGGGAGCATGGCCGCCATCTTGAGCCGCTCCGGTGCGATGCTGCAGTACTC
>JAPULC010000497.1 GCA_027295305.1 Gammaproteobacteria bacterium | reverse complement strand
GGTCGAACTTGCGATCGGTTTCCACGCGCATATAGTCGAGATTGAACTCGATGCCTCGTGCCTCGCAGGAACTGCTCAGTAGTCCCCTCAACCCGTGCCGATGCAGCAACACATGGAGCTGCTCGCAGCCGATGTCCTGAGAGACTGGTGAGTTCACCAGGTCGCCTCCGGATTGCCCAAACCCAGGCGGGAGCCTACGTGCAGACGGGCGCCCGATGCAAGCTTTGGAGTGTTACAGATCATGTCGGCGCCTTGCGCTGGGGGGCTTCGGCTGCGTAATGTGCCCCTCCGCTGGGCACGCTTTTCTAGTTTCTGTTGGGAAACCAACTCCGGGTAAAGATGCTCCGGGGAAGAACGGATCGATTGGGAGGACCCTGCATGCACCCTGGAACCATCGCGGCCGAGAGCCCGGACAGGATCGCCTATGTGATGGCCGAAAGCGGCCAATCCGTCACCTATCGGGAGCTCAATGACGCCTCGAACCAGGGCGCCCAGCTGTTTCGAGCCCTCGGGCTCGCGCCAGGGGATCACGTTGCGATATTGCTCGAGAATCACGCCAGGTTCTTTCAGATCTGCTGGGCTGCCCAGCGCTCAGGCCTCTACTACACCACCGTCAGCTGGCGTCTCCAGCCGAGCGAGGTGGTGTACATCGTGAACAATTGCGAGGCGCGAGTGTTCATCACATCTCTGGGGAGAAAAGACCTGGTGGCGCGGTTGGTCGATAAGATGCCCGGCGTCGAGCATCGCTACATGATCGACGGTGTGATCGAGGGATTCGAGTCCTGGGAGTCCGCCACCGCGGCACAGCCAGCCGTCCCCGTCGATGACGAGGTGGAGGGCATGGCCATGCTTTATTCCTCGGGCACCACCGGCTATCCGAAGGGCATCAAGAGGCCCTTGAGTGGCCAGAAGTTCGGTGAGTCCGGCGGCCCGGGCCTGCTCGAGGCGCTATATGGCGCCGATGCGAACTCGGTGTATCTGTCCCCTGCGCCGCTATATCACTCCGCGCCGCAGACTTTCACCATGGGGTGTCTGCGCAGCGGCATCGAGACGGTGGTCATGGAGCACTTCGATGCGGAGCTTGCGATTCGCTACATCGAGCAATTTCGGATCACCCACAGCCAATGGGTGCCGACGATGTTCGTGCGAATGTTGAAGCTGCCCGACGAGGTACGTCTGCGTTATGACGTCTCATCGCTCGAGTGTGCCGTGCACGCGGCGGCGCCGTGTCCCGTTCAGGTCAAGGAGCAGATGATCGAGTGGTGGGGACCCGTGCTCTATGAGTACTACGCGGGGACCGAAGGCAACGGATTCGTACAGCTGAACTCGCAGGAGTGGCTCGCGCACAAGGGATCCGTTGGAAAGCCACTTGGATGCGCGATTCACATCTGTGACGACGACGGCGAAGAGCTGCAGACCGGTGACATGGGCACCATCTATTTCGAGGGAGGCGGCGACTTCGAGTATTTCAAGGATCCGGACAAGACCGCCTCGACCCGCCATCAGAAAGGCTGGTCGACCCTCGGCGATGTGGGCTACGTAGACGAGGACGGGTATCTTTATCTGACCGATCGCAAGCACTTCATGATCATCTCGGGGGGCGTCAACATCTATCCTCAGGAAGCCGAAAACGTCCTGATCAGCCATCCCAAGGTCGTGGATGTGGCGGTCTTCGGCATACCGAACGAGGAATTCGGCGAGGAGGTGAAGGCGGTGGTCCAGCCCGTGGACATGGCGGAGGCAGGACCGGCGCTCGAGCAGGAACTCATCGCGTATTGTCGCGACCAGATCTCTGCAATCAAATCGCCGCGCTCCGTGGATTTCGAGCCCGAGCTACCGCGGCATCCAACCGGCAAGCTCTACAAGGGACTGCTGAAGGATCGCTACTGGAAGGGTCACGTCAGCCAGATTCTCTAACAGGCTGCTGAAAAAGCCGTCCTGGCTTTTCAGCAGCACATCCCTGTGCTGGACGCAGGCTGCCGAAAGACATGTTTTTCAGCAGCCTGCTAAGGGACTCCTGATCAATCGATGTTGAGCAGATTCGCGGGGGAATACTGATCGGTCAGAACCCGCGCGTCGAGATCCCAATCCGGATCAATGCTCATTCGTTCGGGAAATGAGGTGATCTCGACACCGCGGGGTGCAAGTGCCGGAAGCAGCGCCCGCGCCCGCTGCTCCAGCACTTCTCGGGGTGGCAGTGGCCCCAGGGTTGCGATGACCACTCGATTCAACGAAATGTCCGATCGTAGATTGAAGAACGTACCGAAAACCGATGCGAAGGTAGCGGACTCGTGATCGTAGAGTCCGCTGGTAGAGAATGTGTTTGCCACGAGCACACCGCCGGTGCCGAGTACTGCCTTTATCTCGTTGAGAAACTCGCGAGTCATCAGATGTTCCGGGATGTAGTCACCCGTGAACGCATCGAGCACGATCAAATCGTATTGCTCTTCTCTAATGATCGCCCGCTTGACGAACACGCGCGCGTCCTGAACGAAGACCTTCATGTTTTCGGTCTCGTTGAAATCGAAGTACTCGCGTGCGACGCGCACCACTGCCTTGTCGATCTCCACGGTGTCGATGGTACTTTCGGGAAACATCTCCGCGAGCGCTTCGGGAATCGAACCGCCACCGAGCCCCACCATCAGTATGCGCTTGGGCTGCGGCATCACCAGTAAGCCCGAGAACATCATGCGCACGTAGGGGAACACCAGCCGTTTGGGATTGTAGAAGTCTTTGCAGGATTGGTTGCGTTGATGGCGTCGCACCGAGAACAGAAGACACCGACGACCTTCCTCGTCGCGTACGATGATGTTGCGGTACAGCGAACGCTCCGTATGGATGATCTCACCATGCGTGGGCATGGCGGTAAACGCACTGAGGGCAACGATGGCAAATGCCAGGCGTCTATTCAGATCCATCGGTCTGCCATCACCGCCAGAGCTCCCATCAATAACATCGTTGCGACGAGGACGAAGAGGATCGTGTTCACCTCGAGCCAGAGAACCAGATAGAACGAAGTGGCGAGCGTGCCGAGAGCGCTGCCGAGAGTCGAAACGAAATACAGCGTCCCGGCGACGTGTCCGCTCGTGTGGGCCTCGCGCACGAGCAGTCTCACCGAATAGGGGGCGATCATTCCGAGGACGATCGTGGGCACCACGAACAAAAACGATGATGCTGCGAGTGAGCCATAGCGTGGATCTTCGATCCGTAGGAACACCCAGTCCATCACGAGATCTCCGGTCAGAATCAACGGAACCATGGCGACTCCACCGCCGAGGAATATAAGACCAAAACGCGTGAGGCTCGGATTCGCAAGGGACAGTCTGCCCCCGGCGAGATATCCGAGTGACAGCGACAGCATGAACACCGTGATGACGCTGCCCCAGACATAGATACTGCTCCCGAAATACGGCGACATGATTCTGCCACCGAGCAACTCGATGGACATGACGGTGAACCCGCCGCTGAATGCCAGCAGATAGATGACTGATTTCTTCATCGTTGGCGCGCCCCATGTCGATCGTTCGAGGCGGTATGAAAATCGTCGCGAACTGTAGCGGTGTCGCGAGTCCGATTCAAATGTACGCGTGTGTGTGTTATCACGGTGATCCAAGCTGGGGAGATCATGTATCGTGGAGATTGGGATCACGTTGCGTAACATGGGCGTGCAGTCCACACCCGTGTTGATGCAGACCTGTGCGGCCGTCGCTGATGAAGCGGGTCTCGATTCGCTCTGGATCACGGATCATGTCGCGATTCCGCCCGATGATGCGGAAGGCTCGGGGGGTCGCTATCTCGATCCGCTGATCGCGTTGGCCTGGATCGCCGGGTTCACACGCTACATCAAGCTTGGAACGGGGGTGTTGGTGCTTCCCTACAGGCCCGCGCATGTGATTGCCAAGTCCGTGGCGACGTTACAGGAACTCTCGGGGAACCGCTTGTTGCTTGGAGTCGGCATCGGTTGGATGGACGCGGAATTCAGGGTGGTGGGTGTGCCGCGATCGCAGAGAGGGCGCGTGTCGGACGACACGCTGTCATATCTGAGAAGCTGCTTCGAGCGCGACGAGATGGAGGCTAATGGTCAGAAGTTTCTATTCCTGCCACGGCCGCAGCGTCCCCCCATACTGATCGGCGGTCGACCGCCCCACGCATTCGAGCGGGCGATCATCTATGGGGACGGTTGGATTCCGATGGGCGCGAGCCCCGAGGTGTTGAAGCCTCAGGTGGAAGCGCTTCGAGAGCAAGCGGCCAACTCCGGTCGACCCGCCCCCCAGGTGGTGGCCATGGTTGGGCTTCCGTTCGACGGCGTCGACTCGCTGGTAGATCGATTGAGTGAATATGAAGACGCAGGCGCCACCCAGGTGGTGGCGGGAACCCGATACGACGACGCGCACGCATACGAACACGCCGTAGATCTGCTGAGTCGCGCGCGCGATCTGCTGTCCAGCCGAGCCTGATCGGGCGCCCCTGAAGACTCCCAAAATGTTTCTTCACGACAGCGGTGGCGGGAGCCGACGCAGAAGCCTCCTCAGGTGCATTCGTAGCCGACCAGAAAGTCGTTGTCATCGCCCACCATCTGTCCGAGGGAGATGACGCCGCTGCCGGTAAGCACGGCCTCCTCGCGCTTCAGCACGGCTTGAGATCCATCGGCGCGAACGATGTGTGTGCCGTTGCTGCTCTCGTCGATCAGAATGAACTTTCCTCGGCGGTGGTCGATGCGTGCATGGTTTCTCGACGCAGAGGGCGACATCACGCTGATGTCGCAGTGGTTGCCCCGTCCCACCACGACGGGTGTGGTGCCGGGGGTGAGGGCATAACGCTCCTCGCCGACGATCAGCAACAACCGGTCCGCGGTGAGATTCTTCAGATAACCGGTGTCGATCATGTTCAACTGAATGCTGGTTTGATTGATATCCTCTGGTTGCCAAAGGCCCTCGTAAATCTTGAGATCGTCGCGCTTGCCTTTGACCCTCACTCGATCGTAGAGACGCAGAAGCTCCTTACTCTGGGCGTGCATTTCGTCAACGGTCTGCTGCGTCGTGAGAATCTGTCCATCCTTGCAGAGGTTGGCCACCCGCGAAGCGGTGTTGACCGTATCGCCGAAGATGTTGCCGTCCTGTCGGTAAACGACACCGAGGTGCATGCCGATGCGCAGCGACAGCTCGTCGGAGATGCGCTGCTCGCCCAGGTTCATGAGCATCTGCATTCGACAGGAGCCATTGAGGGCTGCGTCAGGTGAGGCGAACAGACACAGACTTTCATCGCCGATCACTTCAACGAGCTCACCGTTGTACTCGTCTATGAGCTCCTTGAGACGCTCCTGGCACATCAGGAGCGTTTTGTGCGCGGTCTCCGCTCCGACCCGCTGCGTGAGCTCGGGGCCGCCGGTCGCTCTCGCGAACATGACGGTTGCGCGGTCGATACTGCTCATGTCGGCAATAGATTGACGACGTCATTCCCCCCTTGCGTGCGTCGGGCGGGGGCCACACCGATTGATGCCACACCGACAGCTGCCCTACCGATCCCGACGCGATGACAATTTCACGATAACACAGCCTCTCTAATCCCTATCCGCCGGTCAGCTGTGGGCAAAACGTTGCAGAGCTGGACGATCGGCAAGCGTCCCGCCGCGCAGCGGGTATGGGACCGTCGCGCGGGGCCTCGTCTCTCCAGCAATCTTTTGAAAACCATCTAATATTCACGCGCTTGCGTGCGTAACGTAACGAGTGCCTGAGGTTCGGATCGCTGCGCCGCGATCACTCAGAGGGTCATGGAAGGGGCACAGGGACGTGACTCTACCTGGGCCGTGGTATCGCGCCCGCGCCTGCTGCGGGCCATTAGGTCAATTAGGGCCGCACCACGTCACATATGCAACCTCGGCCGGGTCACATCCCGAGAGAATAATTATCTTAATATCAATGGCTTATGGGAATCATCGAGGTTGGCACGAATCCTGTATTACTTCTGTCGCCTTAAGTAGTAATGGCTGGATGGCAGAGACATGATGCAGCGTAATGAGTACCAACAGGCATACCCCGACCAGTTCACTCTGGCGCCCGATCCGCTTTACATCGCGATCCCGAAGATCGAGATCGTGGCCGCCATGAAGGCGCGCGGAGAGGAAGACGTCATCGATGATGTCTGTGTGGCGGTCGCAGTGACCGTCGACGCGTTGGAAGCGGCGAAGCTAGGGGCCTGATCCGTCATCCCGTCGCTACTGCCACCGAGTGGCAGTTGGTTAAAGGCCGCTAGTGGCGGATGGCAATCAGCGGCCCTGCCAGTTGGGCGGGCGCTTCTCGGCGAACGCCTTGGGACCTTCGATGTAGTCCGCGCTTTGCGCCATTGCACGCACCGATTCATAGCGCTGGGACATGGCTTCCTGCAGGGAAGCGTGGTTGAGCCCCCGCATGGCAACGTCCTTGCTGGCCCTTATGGACAAGGGAGCGCATTCTCCAATCTGTGCCGCCCAATCACGTGCCGCCTGTAGCAGCTCTGCATGGGGCACGACCTCGGTCACGAAGCCCATCGCCTTGCCTTCTTCCGCTCCGACCCGCCTTCCCGTCAACATCATTCCCATGGCTTGCTTGATGCCGATCTGACGAGGGAGCCGATGCAGACCTCCGGCGAGCGCGGCTAATCCCACGCGCGGTTCGGGTAATGCGAATATCGCCTGATCAGACGCCAGGAGGATGTCGCAGGCGAGGGCGATCTCGAAACCTCCCCCCATGGCGACGCCGTTGACCGCTGCGATCACCGGTTTGGCAAGGTCGAAGCGCGAGGTCAGGCCGCCGAATCCGCTTGGTACGGGAACGTTCTTTCCGCCTGACGCCTGGTATTTCAGATCGTTTCCCGCACTGAATGCCCGGTCGCCACGCCCGGTGATGATTGCCACCCACTGCTCGGGGTCTTCTGCGAAGGCGTCGAACACTTCGCCGAGCTCGGCGCTTGCGAGGGAGTGAAGCGCATTCATCACCTCAGGACGCTCGATCGTAACGATCAGCAGACGGTCTTCTCGCTCAGTGCTGCAGAACTCCCCCATGTGTATTCCTCCCATGGCTTATCAAAGTGTTTGTCCAGAAATTCGCCGTCCGGCGAATTTCTTCCCACGCTGCGGCGAAGTAAATTCGCCTTCATCTTGGTGGTCTCCCACCGCGCTCCCGGGCCCTTGCATTTTGCTGCGCGCTCTTCCGTAAAAGGCTCCGCCCAAAGCGGTCCTGCTTACGCCAGCCGCAAGGCTGGCGCGACATCCCTGTCCCGGACGCTAGTTCCTGTCCGCTTCGGGACAGGAACTAGCTAGAGATGCGCCGTGTCGTTGAATTCGATCAAACGTGGCGTCGGTTGCAGGACGAGCTCGCTCACGCTGCAGTTCTCGACGGTGTAGTTTGTCCAGGCAAGTGGGTCAGCGTCAAGGAAGTGGGCGAGGGCAATCGCAAGAGCGGCGCCGTGGCTGACCACCGCTATCACCTCGCCGACGTGTCGATTTGCGATACGCTGCAGGCCCAGGCTCATCCGCGTGGCAACGTCGAGGATCGACTCTCCTCCCGTCGGGGCAAATTCGAGATCCGCAGCGACGCGTTGGAAAAACCGATGCTCCTCGCGGAGTTCCCGGTAGTGCACCCCTTCCAGCTCGCCGATCGCGTATTCCCTCAAGAGGGGTTCTTCCAGGAGCTCAAGCGAGTGGTGTCGCCCGATTGCTCTGGCAGTGTGAACGGTGCGCTGCAGTGGGCTCGAGTAGAGGGCGTCGATGGATTCCACGCGGGTGCCGAGATGACGGGCCGTACGTTGCGCCTGCAATCTCCCTTCGGGTGTGAGTGGGCTATCGGTTGAACCGTGCCAGTGACGCGTCACGTTGGCCTCGATTTGACCGTGACGGATGAGCAGCAGTAATGCAGGTTCGTTCACGATTCCACGTCGGGGGCAACGACCCCAGTGTCGCTCTTCGCGGAAAGCAGGCGTTCGATGGTGACCGCGCCCACGAGATCGCCTTCTACGTTCACGGCAGTGCGCACCGCATCGAGGGGCCGCTCCACGAGGAGCAGTATCCCAATCGCCTCGAGTGGGATTCCGACTGCGAGCAAGACCATCTGCACGATCTCGAGGGCATTCCGGGCGCTCCGATGGAGGCGATCATGGCCATCAGGAATACCGCCGTCATCGCGGCGGGTGTGAGATCGATGCCGAACAGATGTGCGAGAAACACCGCCGCGATTCCCTCGAATAGCGCTGTGCCGTCCATGTTCATCGTCGCGCCGAGGGGAAGCACGAATGCGCGCACGCCCGACGAGATGCGAAATTGCTCCTCGGCGGCCTTCATGGTCATCGGCAATGTGGCCGAACTGGAGGAGGTTGTCAGTGCCACCAGGATTGGCCTGGAGGCGCCGCGAAGGAACTCTATGGGTCCCTTGCCGCCAACGAGCAGGGCGATCAGCGGCAATACCACCAGGCCGTGAAAAAGCGTTGCTCCCAACACCACCATGACGAAGTACAGAAGCTGCTCGAGCACCGCCTCAGGAAGGCGAAGCGTGAGATCGAAGACGATCGCAAATACCCCGACCGGCATTGTCAGCACCACCCACGAGAGCACGCGATAGACGATCTGCGTCAGATGCTCGAGACCTTCGATCACCGGGCTCGTTCGCGGCACCGTAACCAGCAACGCAATGCCGAGCAGAATTGCGTTGACGACGATGCCCAGAATGTTGAGCTCAGCGAGGGCTGAAAACGGATTGACGAAGGCGCGATCGGCGAGGGATATCAGCAGCTGTCCGACTGAGCCCGTGGTTGGATCGATCAGCTGCGCGCTGTCAACACGAGTGAACTGTGTGAGGTCCAAGTCGCTGGCCCACTCGGTCCAGGGATGGATGCCCATCACGATGACGAGGCCGATGACGATGGATGGCGGTCGTGGCGAGATAGTAGGCGAGGGTGGTGACCCCGAGACGCCGAAGTCGAGTTGCGTCGCCGAGTCCAACGATCCCCGACATGAGTGAGAAGAAGATCACTGGCGCGATGAGCATCTTCAGCAGACCGAGAAACGCCTGCTTCAGAAGCAGAATGATCTCGTATCCGAAAGGTGGAGTCTCGGTCTCGGTCCATCCTGGATCGCCCGCCAGCGTGGCCAGAAGCCACGCTGCGAACCCGGCGGCGATCACGAGGAGTGTGAGATGCCGACGATACATCGAGGACACCACTACGACGAATTGAGAAGCAGGTTAGACGCTCTCGATGGTCACGCGGCGATGTCGATGCAACGCCGGGCCGTCGAAGATCGCGGGCTCACCCTCGTCCGTGACAGAGCGATGCACGTGGATCAGTCCGGCAACCCAAGGATGCGTTTTGCGATGATGTTGAGCTGCACCTCGGACGTGCCGCCCTCGATGGAATTTGCCCTGGAACGAAGCCATGCTCGCGTGGTGGCGAGCTCATCGTCAGCGAAGCCCTCGCCCTGCCAACCGAGACTCTGCAATCCCATGACGTCGAGCAGGAGCTCGAACTTGGTTTTGTTCTGCTCCGTTCCATAGTACTTGAACAACGATGAAAGAAAGCCCGGTGCCAGGCCGCTCTTCGACTCCTCGAGTGCGCGTCTGGTCGTCAGCCCATAGACGCGATCGTTTATCCGGTGGCTAACGATTCGGTTGCGCAGCGCGGTGTTGTTGAGGCGACCGTTCGTAGTGCCGAGATATCGCTTCGCGATGTCTTCCAGCTGCTCACTGCGTTGCCCTGCGGCACCCGTTGCGCCGCCGATGGAGGCGCGCTCGTATTGCAGCAGGCGCTTGCCGACAGTCCAGCCCTGGTTGAGCTGTCCCACCAGGTTCTTCTTGGGAACGCGAACGTCGTCGAAAAACGTCTGGCAAAAGGGCGACGCGCCGCTGATCAACAGAATCGGCTTCACGCTGACACCCGGTGTGGTCATGTCGAGCAGTATGAAGCTGATGCCTTCGTGCTTGGGGGCCTTGGGGTCGGTGCGCACCAGGCAGAACATCCAATCGGCTTGATCGGCACCGGATGTCCAGATCTTGGAACCATTGACGATGTAGTCATCTCCATCCTCGACGGCGCGCGTCTGAAGCGAGGCGAGATCGGAGCCTGCATTGGGCTCGCTGTAGCCCTGACACCACCAGATTTCCCCCCGGATGATCTTCGGCAAGTGCTCTTGCTTCAGCTCTTCGTTGCCATACTCCAACAACGCAGGACCGATCATCGTCAGGCCCATCCCCCCGAGGGGCGAGCGTGCGTTGACGCGCCTGAGTTCCTCCTGAAGCACCCCGTTTTCTTCTGGGCTGAGGCCGCCGCCGCCGTATTCCCGAGGCCAATGAGGTGCGGTCCAGCCCTTTTCCGCCATCCGGTCCAGCCAGACCCTCGAATCCGGGTTGTTGAAGCGAGCGCCACGACCGCCGCCCACATACTCGCCCACCGTAGCCGGTGTCTGCATGGACTGCGGGCAGTTCTCGTCCAACCAGTCGCTGACTTCTTCGCGAAAAGCTTCGACGGAGCTCATCTGTTTGGGTCCCCGATCGTCATCTTGAACCTGCACGATCTTACACGCTCGTGCACCATGGCTCTAGAACGCTCACTCTTCGCGCAGTCCGAGGGCGTCGATGCGTTTCACGAGATCTTCGTCCAATGGCCCGGCGGCCTCCGCATCGAGACACTGCTGCAGCTCTTGGCGGTTTTTGACCCCCAGGACGACGGAGTCGATGCCCGCCATGGAGAGGGCATATCTGTGGGCGAGCACAGCCGGATCGAAGCCTTCGGTCGCGGCGAATTCGCGGAACGGCGCGGCGATGCGATAGTCACGCATGTCGGGGTGGTCCCGGGGCAGCGAGCGGTCGAAGCCGGCCGTCAACGCTCCCGCCTGCACGGCGCGGATCCCGAGCACGCCGACATCGTGCTGCGCGGCGGCGGCGATGATCTCGCGGGGACGCGCATCCTCCGGATAGCGCCTCATGCCGCCGGGAGAATCCATGAGATTCGCCACGGCTTGAACCACTGCAAGCCTGGGAGTTTCATTCAGCGCATGAATCACGGTGTCCGGCAGGCCGACGCCCGTGATGCCCCAAGCACCGATCCTTCCTTGCGCGATCAACGCCTCCAACGCCGGTCTCACGCAGTCTTCGAAGATTCTCCAGGTGGTGGCGAATCGGTCTTGACCCTCCATGGGATAGCGATACGTGTCGGGTATGAGATTGCTGTGGAGAAACAGGAGATCGACGTGCTCGACGCGGAGTGCCTCGAGGCTACGATCGAGAGATGCGTTGATGCGATCGGATACCTGTTCGGGGGACGGGTTACCGAGCTGGAATTTGGTGCCGATGCGCAGGCCCTCGGGGAGGCGTCCTTGAAACGCAGTCCCGACGACTCGTTCTGCCTCTCCACGTCCGTACGACGGCGCGAGATCGAGCAGGTTGATGCCGGCATCGGCCGCCTCGCGCACCGTTGCGACGGCTTCCTCGGGGCTGGTGCTTCCCCACACCTGACCGATCCCGCCTCCACCGAGGGTCAGTCGGCTGACGGGCCACAGCGAACCTAGTTTTCTGAATTCCATGGCTATCAGCCTGTCGAAAAACAGGACACTAGCTTCTGACCATGGATGGCGAAGCGCAAATCAATACGTAAGTGTTTGATTCCTCGCGCGACTTCGTGCGACTTCCCCGCGCGACTTCGTGCGACTTCCCCGCGCGTCGGCGAGAAAGCGTCTCTGTTGCGGGTACGTCGCCGTCGGAAGTTTCCTCGAAGAGAGCGAGCACGCCCCGCATTGAAAAGTTTTCAATCGACTCTTGACCCTGGGCGAGACTGCTCGGGTGGCACCATGGGATCGTCATGACCGTGTAGCGCAAGCACCCGCGGCGTAATCTGCTCGTTGGGGATCCCCGTGCGTGGCAGAATTCCAACGCTCTCAGCTCTTGAGACGCAGCCCCCCGTCCAGCTAAGGTG
>JAPULC010000496.1 GCA_027295305.1 Gammaproteobacteria bacterium | reverse complement strand
TTCCGCGTGCTGATCGACGGCTATGTGACCACCGACGAAGGTACGGGACTCGTGCATCAGGCGCCCGCATTCGGCGAGGACGACTTTCGAGTCGCCCGCGAGAACGGCATCGAGGCAACGCCGTGCCCATTGGACGCAGGGGGACGCTTCACCGAGGAGGTCGTGGACTTTCACAGCGAGTACGTGAAGGACGCCGATCGCAACATCATCCGCCACCTGCGTGATGCCGGCGTGCTCTACGAGCAGGACGTGATCATGCACAACTATCCGTACTGCTGGCGCTCGGACACGCCGCTGATCTATCGCGCCATTCCTTCTTGGTTCGTGCGCGTCACCGACATCAAAGACGAGATTCTCGCGTCCAACGCGCAGGTGCACTGGGTGCCCGAGCACATCAAGGAAGGCCGTTTCGGCAATTTCCTGCGCAGCGCCATCGACTGGTCTGTCTCGCGCAATCGCATCTGGGGCAATCCGCTGCCCATCTGGATCAACGACGAGACCGGCAGCGCGCTCTGCATGGGTTCCATCGACGAGCTCGAGCAATACACGGGGGTTCGCGTCGAGGATCTGCACCGCGAAAACGTGGACGACCTGACCTTCGAGCTGGAGGGCGAAGAGGGGACGTACCGGCGCATCGAGGAGGTGCTCGACACGTGGTTCGACTCGGGCTCCATGCCGTACGGGCAGCTGCATTATCCGTTCGAGAACCAGGAAAAACTCGAAAGTGGATTTCCAGCGGAGTTCATCGCCGAAGGTCTCGACCAGACCCGCGGCTGGTTCTATACGCTGACCGTGCTTTCCACCGCGCTATTCGGTGGCCCCGCGTTCAAGAACGTCATCGTCAACGGCATCGTCGTGGCCGAGGACGGCAAGAAGATGTCGAAGAGTCTGCGCAACTACACCGCACCCGACGAGCTGATGGAAACCCATGGTGCCGATGCGCTCAGGCTCTATCTCATCAACTCCGGGCTCGTGCGCGGCGAGGAGCAGCGCTTCTCCGACGCCGGAGTGCGCGAGATGGCGAGACGCGCGCTGCTGCCCTGGTACAACGCGTTCAACTTTCTCAAGACCTATACCGAGATCGACGGCTGGTCACCGGCGAAGGGACTTCACTTTGGTGACAACATTCTCGATCAGTGGATTCTCTCGAAGCTTCAGAGCCTGAAGGCAAGAGTCGCCACGGAGATGGAGCAGTATCGGCTCTATAACGTCGTGCCGCGACTGTTCGAATTCATCGAGGATCTCACCAACTGGTACATCCGGCTCAATCGAACGCGATACTGGGGCGAGGACGTCTCCGCCGACAAGCTTGCGGCGTACTCCACGCTCTATACGACGCTCATCGAGCTGTCTCATGTCATGGCGCCGTTTGCGCCGTTCCTGTCGGACTTTCTCTATCGCGAGCTGCGCGCATTCGGCGATGAGAAGGAGCAGGCGCAGACCCCGGAGTCGGTGCATCTGTGCGCCTATCCGCAAGCGGACGAAGATCGCATCCAGCCGCGCCTCGAAGATGCCGTCAGACGCATGCAGCAAGTGCTCCTTCTCGGGCGCCAGAAACGAGAAGAAGCAAAGATCAAGTTTCGCACACCGCTTGCGTGTCTCACGATCGTCCACCGCGATGAAGATCTATTGAAGGAGATCGAACAGCTCGAGGAATACGTCAGGCACGAGCTCAACGTCAAGCAGGTGCGTTACAGCCAGGACGAGCAGGCTTACATCAGGCTCTCCGCCAAGCCGAACTTCCCCGTGCTCGGAAAACGCCTCGGCAAGCGGATGCGCGAATTCCAGGGTTTGATCGAAGCGATGGATGCTGGGTCCATAGAGTCCTACCAGGCAGGCAACGAGGTGGAGCTCGGTGGTGAGCGGTTTGGAGAAGGCGACATCGACGTGTACCGCGAAGCCCTGCCGCACACCAACGCGATTTCCGATCGGCTGATCACCATCGATCTCGACTGCGCATTGACTGACGCGCTGAGGGAGGAAGGCCTCGCGCGCGAGGTGGTGAATCGGATTCAGCGAGCGCGCAGAGAGCTCGATTTGAACGTCTCCGATCGCATCGAAGTGACATACGACGGTGACGACGAGGTCGCGACGGCCATCGATTCACATTCGGACTACCTCTCGGGTGAGATCCTTGCGACCCGCCTGGAGCGTGGATCGCCAACGGACGACGCCTTCGAAGTCGATGTGGAAGGCCACGCACTTCGGTTCTCGATCGAGGTCACGCCGCCGACGTGATCTACGCACCCTGGACTCACTGTCGCCGACTGACAGAGTTGGAACAAGCGAATCCGGGCCTCGTTCACACCGAAAACCGAAAGCGCTCGACCCCTTCGCCGAGACGTCGTAGACGCTCCTGGTGCTGCCCGGTCCCCACGCTCCCTGTGATCGACGTCACATCTCGTTCATTGCAAGTGTGAACCCCGTCAAATCCCTGGGCCCCCTTGCTTTCCCATTGCGATGTGGTTTTCTAACGTGGCTCCACCTCATGGGGCAGACGCCACAGATGACCAACGTACAACGGATCCGGCTGACACCAGACGAGCGCTTGGACGAGCGAATCTCAGTGGCCAAATTGCACGAAGCCTTCCAGGGGGTGGTGCCCGAGGACGACGACGAGCGCGTTTATCTCATCATCACCACCGGATTTGGGCGTCTACGGGGAACGAGTGAAGACGTCGTCGACGCTGCCAGCCATCATCGCACCATCAGCAGACGGTTGAAGCTACGGGCGGCGGTGGTCGTCACCGACGATCTCGCCTTCGGCATCGTGCGCATGCTGGCAAGTCACGTGGACGATCCCGATTATGAGCTGCGCCCGTTTCACGAAGAAGAGGAAGCCACCTCCTGGCTCCGGGAATGCATGGAC
>JAPULC010000495.1 GCA_027295305.1 Gammaproteobacteria bacterium | reverse complement strand
TATTACTGTACCATGCTGGCCGGTTGTTTTTTCGTCCCCTTTGTGGCCTTGATCTTCAACTTCTTCAATCGATCGCTACAGGCGATGTGTGTCATAGGTCTCGGCATCAACCTGGGCATTTGGATAAACAAATATCTGATGGTGATTCCCGTTTTCTCGCCCGACGATCGACCGCTCGACAATTTGCTGGACGAAGGCCTCACGATAGGGCTGCTGGCCGCTTTCGTTGCAGTGGTGGTTCTCCTTGCCAGGCGATTACCCATGTACTCGTACTGGGAGATGAACCTGGGGCACGAATCGGTGGTGCGCTAAACGCGTGGTGGGCGCCGACAATCAATACGCGCAGGGGACCCTACAAGCTCCGTAGGGGCTTAGCCGGGGGGGCGCTCAGCCGCGATTCTAGCGGCCTCGCGAGATGCTGCAGTCCAGATTCGAGGTTTTAGGGATTTCTTGCAGGCGTCGTGGGATATCATTCGCGCGCGCTACGCTACGACGAAAAGTGGTGAGAATCGGCCTATTGGCAGTTGCTTTGGGTGTCACGACGCTGTTTGCGGCGCTCGGGATGTGGCAGCTCGATCGCGCCGCCCAGAAGCGCGCTGTGTTTGCGGAGTTCGAGCGCCGTGGGAACGCACCGGAAGTCGATCTCAATCAACGGGGTGTCGATGACGGTGCGGCGCTGCCGGGACATCGGACGACAGCAGCGGGACGTTATCGTGCCGTCACGATTCTGCTCGACAATCAAGTGCATCGAGGCCGCGCCGGATACCTGGTATACACGGCGTTTGAGCTCGACGGACGCACGCAGAGCGTGCTGGTAAATCGTGGGTGGATCAGCGCGGCTGCGGACCGCAGCCAGGCGCCCGAGCTCGCCACGCCGACCTCGAGCCAGCAGCTCGGGGGCCTATTGAGCCCGCCGCCACAGGGGGGGTTGCGCCTCGCGGGCTTTGAGGTGATTGAACCCTTGGCCGACGGCATGTGGCGCGTGCAAACCATCGATTTCGACGGTTTGACTGCAACCCTCGGCATGCAGTTGCTGCCCATCACGGTCCTGCTCGATGGCGACGAGCCGTATGGATTCGTCCGCGCTTGGACGCCGCCAGGCGGCGCCCGCGGCGAGCTGACCGATGAGACCCGGCATCTCGGCTATGCGTTCCAGTGGTTCGCGTTGGCAGTAACTGTCGTGGTGGTGAGTTTGGTGCTCACGCTGCGCAGCCTCAAAGTAGACACACCATGAGCACGCCGCCACGGGCAGCGCAAACGAAGGCACGCCGTACGCTGCTGGTGCTGGTGGCGGTGTTCACGTTGCCGCTCGTGCTCGCATGGGTGTTCGCCATGGGACCACTCGACTGGCGGCCGGCAAAGACCGTCAACTACGGTGTGCTGTTAGAGCCGCCGCTGCGACTGAAATCTTATGGCGTGACGGACGCTAACGGTGCAACGCTCACCGTCGACGCCGTCGCGCGGGACTGGTTTCTTGTGGTGTTGCGCGGCGCGGCCTGCACCGAACCGTGTCAGGGCTTGATACAGATCGCCGAGCGTATCCAGATCGCAGTGGGGCGCGATATGCGCCGCGTCACCTTGGCCTCCCTCGGCCCTGATGACGATGCGCCGTCCCCGCGTGGGCAACGCTGGCTGCTGCCGGCGGACGGCAAGCTCGTCGGAGCACTGCGTCGAGCAACGGGCGAGCAGTTCGATACCGTATTACTCATCGTCGATCACAGGGGGCGGATAGTTTTGATGTATCCCCCTTCCGAGGACGGGCGTGGGGTGCTCTCCGATCTAAAGCGGCTGCTGCGCGCTTCGGCTAGTTAGTTTCCGTCCGAAAACTAGCTCCGGCCTGGATGCCCCGCGACAAGAGCTCGTTAGACACCGTGAGCCCCGCAGGCACGCAGACATTTGTGGCGTTTGGTGGGAACCTTAGGGGGGATCGGCTACCGGCTTTTCACGGCTTCGGCTGCTACGTCGCATCGTTTGAATGACCGTCAGTCGACGATGGCCATAAGGCGATTCACCGCCGTCGAAGTATTGTTGAATCTGTTCTTCCGTCAGCACCAGAGACATCAGTTCCGGAACTTTTCTCTCGTGGTTACCGTGAAAGTCATGACAGCCGAGACAGGTTCCCCAGCGCTCATCGGCAATTAGGATGGAATGCGGAACATCGAGTGGATCGTCGCTTACCTCGGTGTCCTCATGGCAGTGCCGACAGAAGCCCTGTGTGGCACTCACTCGTACGCCCAGGTGCTCTTGGTGACAGCTCACGCAGTACTGAACACCTATCGCCTGTCGGGCCGTGGCGAATTCGGGCTCCAAAAAGTCTTCCACCGGATGCCGATTGTCGGGATCTTCGTGGCACCTCAGACACTGTTCGTTGCCCGCTGGCTGGTAGATAAAGTGCGTCTCGGAATCTGACAGTCCCACTGCATGCATTATGTTTTCAAAGGCTTGGCCGGCAAAATTGCCCGGCGCCGGGACATGACATTCGCCACATTCGATCTTGCTGTGCCCGATGTTGGGGGGACCGGCGGCGTGCCAGGACTCGCGCCCGGGAAGCAGAAGTAGCCCGGCGCCGATTACGGCAACGATCAAACCCCAGCGATAAGCTGCTTGCTGTTCGCGAGTCAGCTTTTTCCACTTGCTAGCCGGCATTGCTCACCGCCGTTCGCAGCGGTAGAACGACCACGATAAATGCAGGTTTGTCGACATCGATGCTTTCCGTTACTTGTAGGCGAGTGCGTACACGAGATGGATGAGAGCCAACACCGTAATCAACCATGATGAGGGGACATGGACCAATAGCCAGATGCGCTGGAAGCGCTGGCGCCGCTCGAGGTTTCTGATCAAGGTTTTGTCCACGGCCCCCACCATGGTGTTCAGCACGAACAGAAGCGACAAAACGAAGGTGTAGGCGACGCCCAGAGAAACCGAATGCAGGTACAGCAAAACCGGGGCGAGCACACTCGAGGCGCTGTGCCATCGAGCTGCGGTTCGTGCCAGCCTCTTGTTGAGCCGTGCGGCCGGCGGCCCGGTCAGCCTCAGGTAGGGCAGGTACCACTGATAGCCGATGAACGCGATCAGCAGGCTGCCGGTGGCGATGCGATAGCCATCGAGCTGTTGCAGGGCAGCCACCCTCGGCAGGCCCCAGTCGAGCGCGTTCTGGATGAGATAAAAGACGCAAAGACCCAATGTTGCGATCAGGTGCAGGTTCTTCCCTGCGCTGCGCAGTGATGTTGTGTCCAGTGGCTCATGGCCGACCGGTGTGAAGATCTCCAACTCCACCCGCTCCTGCTTGACCCCCGCCTCGAGCAGCATCTCCTGCGCTACTTCCATATATCCTTGCGGTCCGCAAAGGAGATATCGTGCTCCGGGCAATCGAGCGTGGATAGCCTGGACATCGGCCAGATCCAGGTGCTGTCGACCGCCGGTGGCACGGTAGTTCACGCTGATGTTGTCGTGCTTCGCAGCCAGTTGGTCGAGTTCGCTTCGGTACGCAAAATCGACCTGAGTACGCGCCGAATAATCGATGTGCAATGTCTGATCGCTTTGTTCCTCGGCGATGCTGCGGGCAATTGCCAGCGCTGGTGTCATGCCGATTCCGGCGACCAGACAGACGACGGTTTCCCCGAGTTGCGGGTCGATCCAGAAATCGCCCTTGGGATGCGACAATTTCAGGCGCGGCTCTTGCGGTCGCTTGAACAACCAGTTGGACAGGAACCCGTGGTCTTCGCGTTTAACGGTGATTTCTCGCCATTCGGTGCATCCGGCGGGAGACGTGATGGTATAGGGTCGTTGTACCCAGGCACCGTCAATCTCGGCCGAGATAACAACGTGTTGCCCGGGAAGGGCAGGCCGCAGCGGTTCGGGACCGCTCGCGCCATCCAGAACTGATTCCACGCAGGGCGTGAGTCGAAAGGACCTCACATCGGATGTGACTTCAATCTCTTTGGACAACACGACGACCTGTCCGGTGCTGCTCAGCAGCGCCGCGATGGTAGCGGTGCAGGCGCCACAGACTGTCGTAGCGCCGGTTTCGCGGCTGAGGTCCTCGAGCGTCACCGCACCGTGCATCATGGCCGACTCGACTGCCCGCCGTGTCAGTCCGAGGCACTCGCACAGGATAGCTTCGGGGCCCCTCGCCAATTGCGCTGGGGACGGCCCCAACAGATGCCCGCTGTCGCTGAATAGCTGCAGCGCCTCGCGGGCGAGGGGCGCCCGGTCCAGCAACAGGGCATGCACCCGACTCAATTCCTCCCACGGTCCTTCCACATGCACCCGCATCAGCTCACCGTCGTGCGTGGTCAGGATGCGCAGGATCTCGCGCTGGTCATCACGGTAGATGAAGTCCTCGCACTCCGCATCCGGAGGAATCTCGAGCGAGGCACTGTAAATTGCCCGGTCGATGACGTGGTTGACGATGACCTCCCGGTCATCATCGAGGCGCACCACTGTCACTATCGCTGGCTGACCGCGGAATTGACCATCAAACACGGTGACCAGGCCCCCGCTCATGGCATAAACGCGGTTTACGGCGCCGAGGTATTCATGGAGTTCGGGTACTTCGGCAGTGGCCTGCAGGAATTGTTCACGATCGAAGGTGACCAACTCGACTGCAGATGCGGCGATGGCGGCTGCCGTGTGAGGACGATCTTCGAGCATCGCCAGTCCGCCGAACGTCTGCCCGTCGTGGAGCATCGACAAGATGATTTCCTCGCCGTCCTGCACGCGGCTGCGTTTCACTGACCCTGAGCGAACGACATAAACCGCGGACGGCGGGTCGCCTTCCGCAACGATGACCTGGCCGGGCTCAAAGTGTTCCTCGCGGCTCCAGCCGTGCTCCTGGTCAAACAGCGCCAGTGCCCGATACATGACCGATCGTTCCACCAACGACAGCTGCTTGTCTTGGCGATGGTGGACGATGCTCATGTGTTCCGCGATGGCGGGGCTGAGTTGCACCGCGTGCAGGAACACCGCTTTGGGTACGACGATCACATGGCTATCGCACAGACTGCGAACACTGGCGCGGCGAGTGTTGTCACTGGACTCGAGCAGCGCCCGCTCCCCTATATGCGCACCGGCATGGTCGACGCGTTGGAGAATCACCTCCTCGTCACCGACCTGTTTGAAAACTTCCAGCGCCCCGTCGATCAGCACGTACATTTCGTCGCCGGTGTCACCTTCAACAAGGAGTAGTGCGCCGGCTGCGACTGCCCGCAGTTCACAACCGGCAGCGATCAGTTCACAGTCGGCGTGGGTTAGAGAAGCGAAAAGCTCGCAATGGGCGAGGATGTCGCTCGGAGCGAGGACGACGCTCGGAGTGTGGATGTCGCTCGAAGCGCGGATGTCGCTCGAAGCGCGGATGTCGCTCGAAGCGCGGATGTCGCTGGAAGCGCGGATGTCGCTCAGATCCGGATTGACGTTGGGTGTTTTCTCAACCACTAACCCTCCTCCGAATCGTCGGGCAAGGTCGATTGTCGACCTGATTCGTGCACGTGCGGACCACTACGGACTTCTTGCGCCACCTTGCCAGTGATCGCGCGGCGACCGTCGAGGCAGTAAAACGACGCTCTCGACCCAAAGGCATTTTGCCCGGGTGCCCATCGAGTTATTCGTTGAGTGATGTGGCGACAAAAGGACCGTCTATGACAGGGCCCGCTCCGCTTCGACCTAGCGAATAGCGTGATGATTGATTTTCGCTTGAATATCGTGGGAGCAGTTCGCAACGATATCCTTGACGAAATCGCCCTTGAAATTATCGATCGTGTTGTAGTCGGTTTGATCGTCGACCTCAAAGAAAATTGTAGGTTCTTCGGGTGGACAGATTTCGAGCCCCTCTTCGGTAGAAATCAGCGTTTCACCATGCATGAAATCCTTGAACCTCAGATAAGCTTCTTCATAGGAGCCACCTTCTACCGTCAACTGGCACTCGGTAGTGAAGCGAAACCTGATCGATGCCATGAGCCCTCCTGTCGACCTAGGCCCGGGACAATAATACGCCTCAGGTGCCGAATACTCGATGCATAGTCTAGTGGACTGTGTACTCGCTCGGCGATCCCGTTCCGCTCCGTGGAGCTTGGCCAGCCGTGTGGGCCGACAGAACGCAATGGCATGTCGCTACGCGGCCGGTCGAACGCGAACGGACAGCTCGTCGCAATGCGCACCGTGAAGCACGGCGTTCGCCGTCGAGCCGGTGACGAGTTGGGCACCATGTTTGCCGTGCGTGCCGACCACCACGAGGTCGGCTTCGATTTCCCTTGCCAAGACGTGGATGGCCCGGGCGGTACGACCGTCGAGCTCGTAGATGTCGTCCACGGCGACGCCGTGGCCCTCCGCAAACGTATGAAGCCGTTTCCAATCTTCGTTCTTACGCGCCTCTTGCAGGTGCTTGGATACGTGACAGAGCTTGAGCTCTGCGCCACACGCATCCGCCGCTCGGCGGGCATGATCCATCACTTGGCTCGCCTCCACCGACAGGTCGACCGCGGCCAGCACGCGCGTATAAGGGCCGCCTGCGTCGACCTCCTCGGCGTTCGACGGTAGATGCACCGCAAGCACATCACACGGAGTACCGTGCACCACGGCGTTCGACGTCGAGCCGCCCAGTATCTCGAGACCGTGTCGCCCGTGCGATCCGATCACCACGAGATCGGCATGATCCGCCGCATACTGGTGCAGAACGTTGGCGGTGCGACCATCCAAGACCTTGCGCCGCTCGATGCCCAGGGGCTCGCAAATGATGCTCAAGAAGCGGTCCGCTTCGTCGATCACCGCCGCATCGAGCTCCTCCGACGTCCGGAATGAGCCGACGGGGTAATTCTCGTGATGATGATGCAGATGGTCGCAAGCATGGATCACTTCGATGTTCGCCGGATCGGCAAGCTGACAGGCGCGGCCGAGTATCCGTCGCGCGGCGGCATTGTTGAGATCGAGACCGACGACCACATTCTGGAATGCACTCATCACGAGTCCTCCTTCACTTCTCGAGTTTCGATGTACTGTAACCGTCATAGAGGAGGTGCCTCACTCCGTTCGCATCAGGACACGGCGCCTCCCCCCCAATTGTCACTGTGATCCGTACGCGGTAGGAGCGTCAAGGCCCTGCATCGAAAACCTCACAAACGCCGACCTCCCGGCCACCTACTCCTCTTCAACCGCAAGGCCGTCCGTCCGCGACCTAATGGCCTGTCAATCCGAAACGTCAAGCGTCCTCTGTGACGGGTCCGAATTTTCCCTCGATTGCCTCGAGGAACAAGTCGCGAAGCGAGATCATGCCGATAGCCTTGCCGTCCTCGACGACTGGTAGGTGGCGGACGTGGTGCTTTTTCGTCAACGCGATGCAATGGACGATCGTATCGTCGCGGGTGACGGTGACCACGTCTCGCGACATCGCTTCTGACACCTTGGTCTGCCGCGATGCGTGAATGTCGAGAATGACTTTCCGCATGTAGTCGCGCTCGGTCAGGATGCCGACCAGGTAGCCGTCGATTTGAACGAGCACGGCACCGATGTCGCGTTCGTTCATCAGCTTCAGGGCGTCGAACACCGACTCGAGGGGGCCAATCCAGACCACGTCCTCGGA
>JAPULC010000494.1 GCA_027295305.1 Gammaproteobacteria bacterium | reverse complement strand
GCCTAACGACCAGTGAACTTCGGCTCGCGCTTCTCCCGAAACGCCTGCCCGGCCTCACGGGCATCTTCGGTCGCCATGGTCCCTTCCTCGAGGGCAAGGGACAGCGGGAGCACCAGATTCGAGACCATCTTGATGTATTTGTTGATGGGCACCTTCGATGCCGAGATGGCGCGGGTCGGCCCCATGGCTAGGCTCTCGGCTATCTCCATCGCCTTCGTCATGAGCTCCGCATCGTCGACCACGAAGTTGACGAGCCCGAGACGCTCGGCCTCCTCGGCGGGGAGGCGTTCGCCGGTCATCATGAAATACTTGGCGCGATTGACCCCCATGAGCAGCGGCCAGATCACCTGTCCGCCGTCACCTGCCCCTATACCCATGCGTACGTGGGTGTCGGCGAATGTGGCGCTGCGTGCAGCCACCACGATGTCGGCCAACAACGCGAAGTTCGCGCCGAGTCCCATGGCATAGCCGTTGACCGCGCTGATGACGGGTTTCGAGCAATCCAGCAGATTGTCGACGATCTGTCGCGCTTCGCGCATGGTCTGACTGCCGCCGGTCACCGGAGACTCTCGTTGCGCGCTGAAGTCGCCGCCGGCGCAGAACGCACGACCCGCACCCGTGATAACGAGTACCTTGACGTCCGAGTCGCCATCGGCATCCCCCGGCAGGGTAGTGAGCTCCGTGTGCATCGTGGCATCGATGGCGTTCAGCTTCTCGGGACGGTTGAGCGTGGCGATCGCGACGCCGGTCTCACTCTTCTCGATGAGAATCGTCTGATATCGGTCTTGCGTGAGCATGGATCCTCCCCCTTGTTTTAGAGATTCCGAGCTTACGATATGCCCGGCTGCGGGGGTGGACAAGTAGGAACCATTCAGCCCCGGCTCTTTGATTCACATCGGCTCCACTCGACGGGAACCTCCTTAATCTTGATGCCATCTCCAACGAAGGTGCGATATGACCGAAGAAATCCGACCCGGCATCCACAGAATCGTCGTACCTCTGCCCGGCAATCCCCTGAAGGAGCTGAACTCCTACGTCCTCACCGCGGAAGAACGCATACGACATCGCGGCGCGAATGAGCTGGTCCATCTGCGCCCGCTCCTCGGAAGAGTTCCCAGTCATGCAGCGCTGGTTCGCCACCGGCGAGGCGATAGCGCACCTGCGGTATCTGGAGGAGAAAAAGCTCATTCATCGCCGGGAGACGGAGGGTGTCATCGCATTTGGCGTAAACGGTAGGGCGAGGTTGTAACGCGTCTCACTTAGCGCGAGGATTCTTCCCTGCATGAACGCAGGGGGAGATCAGTGCCAGAGCTCAAGCATCCGATGTCGGGCGCAATCTACGAGCTACAGGCCGACGGGTTGATCAAGGTTGAGCACCGGCGCAGGATCGATCGCTTTCACCCGGACGGCCGCCATCACTCGGGGGAGCTCAAGCAGGCGGATCTCCACCTTCTCGGCTGGATCGGCGGGAAGCAGCTTTCACGCGGTCCGCGGAGAGTAGACGAGTGACGCGCTCACGGGGCATCTTCTATGGGGAGCTCATCAAGGGCGATGCGGTGCCGCCGCCGCGGGTTCGGGAAGGCTTACAGGCCGCGATGCACGACGAGACCGTGCTCGCGAGTTGCCAGGAAACGAAGATCCGCCATCACCACGAGCTGCTCGGGAAATACGTCAACGCCTGAGCACCACAAGCGACCATGAACGACAATGCCTTCGACTGCGCCGTCATCGGTGGCGGTCACAACGGTTTGATTGCCGCGGCCTACCTGGCGAAGGCGGGCAAGCGGGTGTGCGTTCTCGAGCGTCGCCAGGTTTTGGGGGGATGCGCAACCACGGAGGAGCCTTGGCCCGGTTACAAAGTATCCACCGGCGCCTATGTGATCAGCCTGTTGCTTCCCTCGATCATTCGCGATCTCAAGCTCAAACATTACGGTTTGCACATCGTCCCCCGGAGTCCTTCTTCGTTCACACCGCTGCCCGACGGCCGCTCGTTGCTGATGGGACCGGATCAGGTGGCTACCTGCCGCGAGATTGCAAAGTTCAGTCGACGCGATGCGGAGAATTATCCCCGCTACGAGGCATTGCTCGAACGTGTGGCCGAGGCCATCGAGCCCGTATTGAGCGAATCGGCCCCGGACCCGATGGCTAAGGGCCTGCGCAGGATCGGCATGCGCAAGCGTCTGCGCGATTTCGGTAAGCTCCTGCGAATCGTTCGTGCCTGCGGCAACCTGGGAACCGATCTGCCCGAGGCCATCGAGCTTCTCACCGGCGCCGCGCGACCCGTGCTCGAACGTTGGTTCGAGGCGGAGGTTTTGAGTGCGACCCTCGCCACCGATGCGATCATCGGCGCGTTCGCATCGATATCCGCCCCAGGATCGGCCTATGTGCTTCTCCACCACGTGATGGGAACTGCCGGCGGAAGCAGGGGTGTCTGGGGTTACGTGAAGGGTGGAATGGGGGGGCTCGCCGATGCGTTGGAGGCGGCTTGTATCGATCTGAAAGTAACGATCCATCGCGAGGCGCCGGTGAAGCGCATCATCACCGCCAACGGGTCCGTCAAGGGGATCGTGCTCGAGAACGACACAGTCGTAGAAGCGCCAATGGTGGCCTCCAGTGTGGATGCCCATCTGACGTTCGAGAAATTTCTCGATCCGAAGGATCTTCCGGAGTCGTTTCGTCGAGCCGTCGCGCGCATCGACTACTCGAGCGCGTCGGCGAAGATCAACCTTGCACTCGGCGAAGCGCCGGAGTTCTTGGCCGTGCCGGGATCGGGAATAGGTCCTCACCACCACGGAACGATACACATCTCGCCGACGCTCGATTATCTGGAACGAGCCTATGACGATGCGAAATATGGCCGCCCGAGCGAAGAGCCCATCCTGGAGCTGACGATTCCTTCGAGCCTCGATGCGACGGTTGCGCCGCAAGGCAAGCACGTGATGAACATCTTCGTGCAATATGCGCCGTATGCGCTCGCCGACGCGCATTGGGACGACATCAAGGAAGGGTTTGCCGACCGCTGCATCGAAGTGCTCTCGCGCTATGCACCCAATGTGCCCTCCGCCATCGAGCACCGCGAGGTGCTGAGCCCGTTGGATCTGGAGCGCACGTTCGGGTTGACGGGCGGCAACATCTTCCAGGGCGCAATGAGCCTGAATCAGCTCTACGCCATGCGCCCTGTGCTCGGCTGGGCCGACCATCGAACCCCCGTCGAGGGGCTCTATCTCTGTGGCGCAGCGAGCCACCCTGGGGGTGGGGTCATGGGCGCCTGTGGAAGAAATGCAGCGGTGGAGATGTTGCGCGATGCGTCTGCGAAGCAACCAGCGTGATCCCTGCCGGTCGCGGTGCCGCGGTGCTAAGGTGCCGACACCCAAGAGAAGGAATTCGGATCGCAAGCCCAGGCGTCGATAGCGTTGAGCCCGAACATCGAGCCGTGCGCCATCTGCGACGCGTTTTCGAAGTACGACGCGCTGGACCTCGTATCCTACCGGTGTGCGACTGACTACATGATGAGCGATCGGGGCACGGGCTATCGACCCTCCCGACCCGACCTCGCGATGTCAGGAGCATCGTGAGATAGGGGTGGACGTGAGAGGTGCCCGCCAGGGGCACGTCACTTCACTTCAGATTGCTGGGACCCGATGTTCAGCCGAGGCTGCGAAACACGTCGATACGCCCTCGCAGTCTATCGGGCTTAAATACCCATGGCGGCTTTTAGACGCGTGCCTGGGCCGTGGTCTCGTCAGTTCCTTTCGCCACTTCGTCGGTTTCGGGCGCGGTCGCGGGCTCATCCGAACCATCGGTTTCGGCATCGGGTGCCTGGTTCTTGGCGCGGCGCCGGGCGCGTTTCTCCTCGGCCTTGCGCTTCTTTTCAATCTCACGCTGTCGTTTGGCGAACGTGTGTCGATTCTTAGCCATTTCGGTCCTCCAATGTTGTTGCCTTCGTAAAGCCGTCTGCACGCACAGTGACAAAACACCCAAAGGGTGAAAACCATCTGTATGAACCGAAATCAGGCGTTGCGCGGTGCAGAACTCCCCGCACCGCGCAGCGCCTCATCCGTCGACTGCGGGACCGCTCAATAGCGGCGGCCACCGCCCCCGCCACCGCCACGGCGATCACCGCCGCCACCGTAACCTCCACCTCGAGGTCGTTCTTCGCGGGGTCGGGCCTCATTGACCGTCAGCGATCGACCGTCGTGTTCCTTTTCGTTCAGTCCGGCGATGGCCGCTTGCGCCTCCGCGTCGCTACCCATCTCGACGAAACCGAAGCCCTTGCTGCGGCCGCTTTCGCGATCGGTGATGACTTGCGC
>JAPULC010000493.1 GCA_027295305.1 Gammaproteobacteria bacterium | reverse complement strand
GAACACCAAATACCGCTCCAGCCGCTACGTCTTATTTTGTTGTTAGCAAGTATTCCGCCGCCGGCCTGCGACGATCTATTGCCAGTTCGGCGTGCCTTCCGGTTGCGGTTTACGAAACATCAGCACGAAGCGATCGGTCTTGCCACGAATGTCGTCGCCGAATACGCCTTGCGTCCGATCATCCTCGGCGTGGCGTAGCACGTCACTCTCCTGCGCGAGCTCGAATCCAGCCGCGAGCACCTCGTCTTTCACCAACTGCTCATCGATCCGATGCAGCGTCCCGACATCGCGGCTCCCCGATCCGTCCTCGGCGGCGTGATCGATGATGGCCAGAGTGCCGCCCACCCGCAGCTGATTCATCATGAGCTGAAGCAGCGGCTCGCGAGGAACTTCGCGATTCACGAGATCATGATAATTCAGTGCCGTGAACACCAGATCGGCCCCACCCGCTTCGACGCCCAGCTCACCATCTTCGATCGTGGTGACGTTGGAAAGACGATCCCCTTCCAGACGTTCCTCGGCCACGCGCGTAGCAAAGACGTGGCCGTCCTCCCCCACGGTTCTCGACAAGAGCTCGGTGTAGTAGCCACCCCCCGCGATGTACTCCACCACTGTCATCCCGGGTCCCGCGCCATAGAACGCGAGCACGAGATCGGGCCGTCGATCGTTGTCGCGGGCCTTGTCCTCGTCCGGACGATCCGCATGGCTGATCGCGGCCTGAACCGCGCCCCCCGATTGCGGTGCGACCGGCGGCGCGTCCGCTGGCTCGCTAATGTCCTCGGCAGCCGGTGCCTGCGGCGCCGTCGTGGTTTCCGGCTCGGCACACGCTGCCAGCCAGAGCAATGCGAAGATACCGATGAATCGCACTCCGTGCTTCATAATTTCCCCCCTCCTCCAAAAAAAGAACCGAAATTCGCAAGAACTTCTACCCGGCGGAGCAATGGGGTCCAGTCAGACCCCCCACACCTCAACGCTGACGTTGCTGCTGTTGTCGCCCGAACATGCCACCCAAGGGTGCAAGCGAACTCATGTCGATGTCCAGCAGCGCGGGGCCTTCAGACTCCAGCGCCTCTTTGAAAGCCTCCCGAAACGCATCGACACCACGCACCTTAAACCCCTTCATGCCCATGGCGGTAGCCACCCCTGCGAAATCAGGCGTGTGCAGATCGACCCCTGTGGTGCGACCCTCGAATCGCGCGCCCTGGATGGCCCGCAGCACACCATATCCACCATCGTTGAACACACACACGATGACGGGCAGAGAATATTGTGCGGCAGTCGCAAGCTCTCCGATGCTGAGCATGAATCCGCCGTCACCCTGGATCACCACGGTCGCGCTGCCGCTGCCTACCGCCGCACCGATCGCGAGTGGCAGTCCGGGGCCAATGGCCGCGGATGTCGGGTTGAACGACGTGTTGGGCGCGACGATGGGAATGAGGCGATTGCCCCAGACGTATGCGGGCACCGTCGCGTCACGCACGATGTTCGCGTCCGCAGGCAAGAGCTCGCGCATGGTATCCATGATGATTTCGTGGTCGGGGCCCATCTGCTCGCGGATGTTTGCCCTTGCCTCGTCCCGAAGCTCGATCGCACGCTCGAGGAACGCAGCATCACCCGGCTGCGCATTGGTGGCGCTGGCGAGTGCGGCGAGGGTAATACGCGCATCCCCCATCACCGTCACGTCGGGACGATAGTTGAGTCCCACCACACCCGGGTCCACGTCCACATGAATCAATCGGCCCGGGATCTCGAGATTGAAGTTCCCGGTCGAGCCCGCCTGAAAACGCGTGCCCACGGCGAGCATCACGTCCGCATCCTGAATGACGGGCCGCAGCGCCGGCACGGTGGTGAACGGGCCCATCGCAAGCTCGTGATCTTCCGGGATCGCGCCGCGTCCATTCGTGGTGGTGAAAACCGGCGCGCGCAGTGCTTCGGCGAGTGCAACCAGTTCCGCGCTGGCGCCGGCAGAGATCACGCCGCCACCCGCCCATATCACCCGTTTGGAAGCTTCCCCCAACAGCGTGGCTGCCTCGCCAATCCGGCCGTCATCGGGCACGCGCGGCTGCGGCGCAGGGAATCGAAGTGCCTGCTCGGCGGTCTCGGCATATTGAAGATCGACTGGAATCTCGACCGCACCCGGTTGCGGGCGCCCGGTCAGAATGTCATCGGCTACACGAAAAATCGCGTCCGCAATGTCCTGCACTTCGCGTACGCTTTCCATGCGCCGGGTGACACTTCGAAGCATGTCCACCTGCTTCTCCGCCTCGTGCAGAACTCCCTTGCCTTTTCCGTAGAACGGAAGATCCACCTGTCCAGTGATCATCATGACGCGCGATGAGGCGAATCCGGCCTCGAACAATCCCGCCATCGCGTTGCACGCCCCCGGGCCAGTGCTCGTGATCGCCACACCGAGCTTGTTGGTTGCACGCGCGTAGGCGTCCGCCATGTGGAGACCGGCCTGCTCGTGGCGCACGTCGATGGGTGTGATGCCGCCGCCACGCTTGATCGCATCGTAGATCGGAATGTTGTGCACACTGACGATGCCGAACACGTGCTCGACCCCCAGTGCTCTCAAAGCCTCGTAAACGACGTCGCCGCCGGTGATGTTGCCCATCTTGTACTCCCTGCGAATCGGACCGATTATCCACGGCAAGCGCAAACAAAGAAACTTGAGGTGAGCAATGACGCGAATCGAGACCCTGATGCCCGAAGGCATGACTGCTGAGCAACTGGAGGTTTACGAGGCGATCCGCTCTGGTCCTCGCCGGCGTCTACACGGTGAACGAATCGGCCTCACGGGGCCGTTCAACGCGTGGATCCGTGCCCCGGGATTCGGCGATCTGGCCCAGCGGCTCGGCGCGCATCTGCGATTCGAAACCAGCCTTCCCACGCGCCTTGCGGAGCTAGCCATCATCACAGTAGGTCGACACATGCGAGCCTCGTTCGAGTTCGCGGCCCACGCGCCCCTCGCCATTCAGGGCGGGCTCTCGGCCGATGCGGTGGAAGCGATTCGGATCGGTGAGTCACCCCAATTCGAAGCCGAGGACGAAGCCGCCGTGCATGCATTCTCACGCGAGTTGCTGGACGAACATCGAGTGAGTGACACGACGTACGACCGACTGAAGGCCTGCGTCGACGAGCAAGGAGTCGTGGAAGTGATTGGCCTGCTCGGCTACTACACGATGGTCAGCATGACGCTGAACGTGTTCGAGGTTCTGTTGCGCGAGGGAATGGAAGATCCGTTTGCGGACTGAAGATCGATTTTGGTACCGCGAAAACCCCCGGCAGCAAGCATGATTTACGGTGAACGTAGTTTATCCCAGGATAGATCGAATCGGCAGCTGGCGGGCGTCTCCTGCCCGGTGCCTTGATTGACGAGACGGCGGATATTCTCTGTTCATCAATGACAAGGAGAGGACATGGCCATTTCGGGAAGCTGCCTATGCGGCGGCGTGCGATTCGAGATCGAGAAAGCGGTAGGTCCTGTCGAGATCTGCCACTGCAACAGGTTCCTTGGTGTTTCATACAGTAGTAAAACGTAGCTGTTTCTGACCTCTAACCCGCTGGAATCAACGCATATACTGGACTTCAGTGGTGCTAGGTGTAGCATGTCGTTTCACAGGGTTTCACCTGATGAGTATGGCGACAGGTATGACAGAGAAGCGAGGAAATACCAAACAGTTCAAGGGCGCACAGGGTCTACGCAGCCTCAAAACCCCCAAATCGGGCAGGGTGCTCTACAAAGACGCAGGCCAATCGGGGCTCTACGTGTGGGTCAGCCACACGGGCAAGCGAGCATGGCTCTGCCAAGTCAAAGTGAAGGGCGAGACCAAGGCTCGCCAGAAGACTATCGGCTATTGGCACCCAGACAGTGAAGGAGCAACCACAAAGCCGGAAGACCTCTTAACGCTGACCGATGCCCGCACTGCTGCCATCGAGGCGCTGGAACTAGCGCAAGCCGGGCTTGACCCATTCCCCGTCGAAGACGCCAAGCGTTTCCCCGCTGTCTGGGATTTGTTCATGCAGCGATACTTCCGGGACAAGGGACCACGGACCCAAGAATTCTACGAGACTCTTCGTCGCCGTATCGGCAAACGATGGGACAGCAAGCGCGTTGACTCCATTGAGAAAGCCGACATCAATAGACTGCTGGACGTGATAGGCGATATCACTGCTGCGGACAAACGCGCCCGTGGCGGACTGTCTGCAGCCAACAACGCATTCGCCTGTCTCAGGACATTCTTCCGCTGGTGCTGGCAGCGTGGCGTCGTGACGGAATCCCCGAT
>JAPULC010000492.1 GCA_027295305.1 Gammaproteobacteria bacterium | reverse complement strand
GCGTCGAGGTCTACCTGTTCAGTCGCACGCTGGAGCAGGCCCAGGATCTCCTCGACATCGTCGTATACGGCAAGAACAATCTTCAGGGCCTGATCGATCTCACGCACCTTTCGCATCTGTTCCCAACGAAAGACGACTTGCGCACGAATCCTCGCACGCGCCTCAACAAAGCCGATATCGTCCTGACCAACGGCTCCCGCATCCGGGCAGTGGGATATGGCAAGGCCATCCGCGGACGCCACCCAAAATACTGCGTGATGGACGACGTGCTCAACGATGAGGACATGTGGTCGGAGACGCAGCGCAACAAAAACATATCCTACTTCCAGTCCGCCATCATCAACATGATCATGCCGTCGACCCAGCATGAGGGGTGGTTCGAGGGCGGCCAGGGCATCGTGGTCGGGACGCCGTACCACATGGCGGACCTCTACGCTTGGCTGAAGGATAACGAGGTTTGGGAGTTCATGCGCTACCCCGGGATCCTGACGGACCCGGAGACCGGCGACGAGCGTGCGCTGTTCCCGTGGCGCTGGAACCTGAAGCAGCTCCGCCACAAGAAAAAGGAGATCGGCTCGGTCGCGTTCAGCCGCGAGATCCTTTGTCTGCCAATCACAGACGATATCTCGATGTTCCCGAGCTACATGTTCCCGCCGCTGTACGACAATGTGCTGTGCTTGCGGCCGACGCGGGAACAGATACGCGAGCGTGGATGGGAGGTTTACTTTGGCGTTGATATCGCGCGCAGTGCGTCTGTCGGCGCGGACTACTTCGTCATCTTCGCGCTGGCGAAGGATCGCCACGGGCATCAGTACATTGTAGATATCCACCGGTCCAAGGGACTCCCGTTCCGGAAGCAGCTCGAAACCATCGCGCTCATGGCGCAGAGATACGATCCGTCGTTGGTGCTCATCGAGTCCAATGCGATGCAGCAGATCTACACCGACGAAATGCGGAGGATGACCGACATCCCGGTCAAAGAGTTCATCACGTCGGCCACGAACAAATATCCCCTCGACAAGGGTGTGCCGGGCCTGCGGATCGTGCTGGAGAACGAAAAACTCACTATCCCCAGGGGCGATAAATACAGCCGCGCGATCACCTCGATTTGGCAAAGCGAAGCGAATCAGTTCGGATATGTAGAGGGCAAACTGCAGGGGATAGGCATCCACGACGACACCGTCATGGCCTGGTGGTTCGCGTCAGAAGCCATCAAGCTGGGTGGATTCAGCTTCGCCTTCGGCGATGATGATGGGGAGGCCAACGACGGGTTCGACTCCGATGACGACGGTGAGGATTACGAGTCCATCCTGCTGGGAGACGACGACGAGCGTGATGGAGCCAAGCTGTTTGGGTAGAAGCGATCGCGCGGGTGCAGTAGAGTCCCCTGTGAACCCGTTGCCCCCTTAGTGGGGCCCCTCCCACTAGGAGCTAGCAAATGGCCCGAGCATCATACGCAGGAACCCACATCCCGACGGCAGCCGCGTCGGTCCCCTATGGAACCAACCAGGAGCTGGCCCAGGGCCTGTTCAAGCACGGCGAGGAAGGCTTCACGGCCGAAGTCACCGGTGCGGCCGCCGCCGGTGGCACCTTCGTGTGTCCCTTCGAGCCGGCGACCATCGAGCTGCACGACGTGGCCGTGCCGCTGTCGCAGAAGTACATCCAGGGTGCGGTTGCTCCCGACATCAACCTGATCACCGGTGCGGCAGCCGCCGCGGTGGTCACGGTGACCCCCGTGGACGCCGCCGACAGGTCGTTGGGCTACACGGTGAGTCTGCCGACAGCCATCGCACCGGACGCCAACGTGGTGGCGTGCGTCTGCCGCGGCCACAACGGCGAGGGCAGCCTCTAAGCTTCAACGCCGGATGGGTCGGGACCCCCCCGCTTACCTTTCGCGTGGGGGTCCAGGGACGGTAGCAGTGAGCGCGCTACCACGCCGCTGCGGTTGGCGGGGGCCGCGTTGGCACTTAGGAGGTAGCCTTGCGACTGATGATCAAAGCCCAGCCTTCCCCCGCGGCCGCCAGCGAGCAGTCCCGCGGAACCCGTGGTGGCATGGCGCGTTACGCGCCGATCAACGTGCTTCGGGCGCAGGCCCGCGCGGGCATGGGCGAGATCAACGCATTCCAGCTCGAAATGCAGCGCATGCAGCGCACGACCAGCGAAACGGCAGAGCTGCCGCGCATCGTGCATGAGATCGGGGACATCACTCGTGGCCTGGGGCTCGCGAAGGCCGACGAGACGACCATCCAGCGCGTCGTGTCGCAGACGAATACGGAGTTCACTCCGAAGAGCCAGACTCAGCGCCTGTTTCTCGCTCGCGGGATGCTGGGTGACCTGCTGCGGTCGATGACCCAGGTGCCCGGCGACGCGCGGCAGGAGATAGCCAAGCGCGCAACCGCATGGTGGCAGAAGCAAGGTCCGACCTCTCTGGATCGCTCGATGCGCGTGGGCATCTCCTACGCCAGGGATATGAACAAGGCTGGCGCGGTCGCGCGCTGGATCACGGTCAGTGGCGCCCGCATCCCCATCGGCGCCGATGGCAAGATGATGGGCAAGACGGGCGAAAAGCTCATGCTTCACAGGGAAAAGAAGGCATCGGGGGGCGATTACTCTCGTGATGTGGCATCTGCCGTGCGGAGCATCAGTCGCATGCCTGGCACAGGTGGCGGCATGACGACGGCCAAGCGCGTGGGCGTACTGATGGCCACGGGCGCGTTGCAGGCGCGCAAGGCGCTCAAAGAGGCCCATGGGCAAGGGCTCGTCGATTATCACCCGGAGACCAAGAGCTGGTCGTTGACAGCCAAAGGCAAGAAGTTGGGCGCCATGCGCAAGGCGACCATTGTGTTCCCGCTTTCCCGCGTTGCCCCGGATATGGTGTGAGGATGACGGCAGCGCCTAGCACCGCGCGCGTGGGCTTCCGCCGAGACGCCCTGGTCGGAAAAGCCCACGAGCTGATGCACTCGCTGCGGTTCGACCGCGCGGCATTCCCGACGAAACGATCCGTCCGGTCATGGCTCCCGCTCAATGGGTTCCGCCTCTCGAACATCATCGAGACTCCCGAAAAATGGATAGTACGATGCGGCCCGGCAACAGTTCCATCGCCGGACCACTGGATCCAGTACGCTCCCGGCGTCGAAGCTGTCGTGGGTATGCCCCCCGACATGGTGGGCAAGGTCAAGATAGGCTTCAGCGCATCGAGCATTGCGCATCCCGGCGCGACGGGCCCGAGCAACCACACGCCCGAGATGCCCGATTTCAAGAGTATCTATGCGCAGCCGGAGGCGCAGGCGCGGCAGGCTCAGGAGGCGAAGCAAAGCGAGTCCCGCCGCCGGTCGACATGGCTCGATCTGAACTTCAACGGACTCCATGGCAACCCGGGGTCGGACCGTCCCGAGCTGAAATACATCGACGGAAAGTCGAGCACAGGCGATGCTGCGATCATCCAGCCCCGACTGGTGCTGTCGGCCAAAGAGCTAAAAGCGAGCCAGGACCGCGTAAAGAGTGGCTTTATCATGGGCTACGATGTCACCCGAACGGGCAAAAAAAGGTAGGGTGTAGATATGGACGCCATCGAATCACTCGCAGCACTCGCCAAGGGCGACTTCCCGACAGGGAAGGGCAACAACGTCAACGACTCGACGGACACCGCCCCGAGAGGCGCGAAGAAAATGGCGCCCGTTGGTGCAAAGCCGGCGCCCCCGGGCAATGCCGGGCAAGATGAGCCGCCGGACGTTGCGAAGCCGGGCGAAGGCAAGCCGGGCGCCATGGCGACGCCGGGCGAGGACCCCGACAAAGGCTCCGTGCAGTACGCGACGAAGGTGAAGAACCCCGAAACGGGGGAGTTCGAGTTCGCCTACCAGGCCGACGGCGAGCGCGACGAGGATGCGCGATTCGTGGTGAGCGATGAGACGGGCGAGGGCGCGCACTGGGAGTTGCCGCAGGACTCAGAGCACTACGCGGCATTCAAGCAGTGGAAGAGCGCCAAAAAGCAGGGCCTGACCGGCACCCAGATCCCCAAAGAGTTGGTGGACGGTGCCGTGAAGCATGCCGAGCGGCACCACTTCGACGGCGGCCCGCACAAGGCTGCGTACGATGACCACATGGCGCACCAGGGCGAGGGTGACGGGCCCGCCGCGCCGCCGACACACCACAGCATGAAGAACGGCGGCGGGAGCCATCCGGCCATGCAAGGCCAGCCCCCGGGCAACTCGAAAGACGTGGAGGCCGACGTGAAGCCAGGCAGTGATGGTGATCCGCCAAAGAAGGATATGATCGGCAAGCTCGCGCAGTTTGCCAAGCCCCACATGCCCCGGGGCCAGGAGCCGAAGACCACGGGCACCAGCCGCAATGGCATGGAGTATCCCGCTACGGGTGCGACCATCGCTGAAAAGGTGGCCGGCTACGAAAGCATCTACGGTTTGCGCCGTAGTGCGGGGGGCGACCCCATCAGTGCTCTGGGCGTGCTCACGGGTCGGTCCGTTCCAGAAGCATCCGACCTCGACAAAGCAGAGCCTGGCAACGCGCTGTCCGACCTGGGTGGCTACGTGCAGCAGGGCGATAGCTACCAGCTGCGCAAGGGACTCGACACGTACGACCTATCCCACCTACAGGAGGTGCCGAAGATTGAGACCCGCTTGCTGTACTCCTATCTCGCAGGATTCATCGCTGCGGCATACGAGCACGAACAGCGCGAGCCAGAGCATCGACTGCCCATGGCGGGAGAGGACATGTACGAGCGAATCGCTCAGCCTGTCTTCAACAAGGTCGTGGCGTACGTCCCGCGCAATCAGCACCTCGCGCGCGCCGTGAAGGAGTTCTCGGTCACCATCGCAACGGTTGCTGAGATCATGAAGCAGCGCGGCATGGTCAAGCCCAGGAGCGACGGTTCCGAGCCCCACGGGGACAAGTGGAGCGATGATCGCGACAGTGCGGCCGCGATGGGTGTCAATCACGTGCCCGGCCCCGAGCGGGAGTCTCTCGTCGCGAGCATGCAGCCCGATCCGTTGGCCACCCGCAATCTGACGCTCAGCAAGGGCCCAAAGATGGTCACGTTCGAGTCCACGCCCATGGACATGAGGGGTGCGGTGCGTCGCGCGAGCCTGGACCGCATCCAGTTCAAGCCCGAGCAAAATGTGCTCGTCAAAGCCAACTACAACCCGCAGTGCATACAGCACGGCGACATCCACAAGCAACAGATTGGGCATCAGTCCAACACGCATTGCTCGTGCCCGAGGTAGGCTTGCCGCATGGGGTTGCTCAGTGACATTGCGAAGACCGCCCGCGAACTGGTCAGTTGGGAAGACACCAGCCAAGAGGATGTGCCTTTCGACGAGATGCAGAAGGCACTCGCTGCGACGGGTCTAGCAGAGCCGACGGAAGAGAAGCCCCGCGCGCTATTTCACGATCCGTACAGTACAATGGATTGGGGGGGTTGGAGGCAACGTCCCAGCAATCTGACCTACGAATCGCTGCGCATGATGTCGGTGCAGAACACGGTCATCGCGGCGATCATCCAGCTCCGCACCAACCAGATGGCAGCCTTCTCGCGACCGCAACAAGGCGTCTATGACAAAGGCTACCGCATCATCAAGCGTGACCGGCGCGACAACGCGGTCAGGATGACCAGCTCCGAACAGAAGCAGGCGAGCGAGCTGGAAGCCATGCTCGAAACAACTGCGTTCCTGCAGCCGGATGAACGGCCCGCCGACCGCGACAGCTTCCGCGACTTCGTGAAGAAGTCGACGCGGGATGCTTTGACATACGATCAAATGTGCTGGGAGAAAATCAGAGATCGGACAGGACGTCCGTCGCGATTCATCTGCCTGCCTGCGGAGACCATCCGCCCGGCGGTCGCGGACACCGAGCACATGAGCACGGACCAGCTGCGCAGTCGTGTGGCCTACCTGCAGGTCTACGACAACTCGGTCATCGCTGAGTTCGGCATGGACGACCTAGCATGGTGCATCATGAATCCGCGCTCGGACCTGCGCGCCAATGGGTTCGGGTTCGCGCCGACCGAGCAGATCGTTCGCCTAGTGACGGCGTGGCTCTACGGCTTCGATTATAATTCCCGTTTTTTCACGCAAGGTAGCGCGATCAAAGGGATTTTGAACATCAAGGGTTCCATTCCCGACCGCCAGCTGCGCGCGTTTCGGCGCATGTGGTACTCGATGATCAGCGGTGTCCAGAACGCATGGAAGACCCCCATCCTCAACTCTGAGGACATCCAATGGGTCAACATGCACACCAACAACCGGGACATGGAATACGGCCAGTGGATGGACTGGCTCACGAAGCTGATTTGTAGCGTCTACGGTATTGACCCGGTCGAAATCAACTTCATCTTCGGCAACAGCGGTCAGACGTCGAGCCTGAGCCAGTCACGCCCGAACGAAGCAGAGGTGACCGAGTCGAAAGACAAAGGCCTGTCCCCGCTCGCCGATCACATCACCGACAACATCAACCGCCACCTGATCTGGGAGATGGCGCCCGATCTGGAGTTCTCGTTCACGGGTCTCGATGCGAAGGCGGAAAGTAAAGAGCGCGAGCGGCGCAAGACCGAGGGCGAGCAGTGGAAGTTCATTGATGAAATCCGCGCCGAGCAGGATGAGGAACCACTGCCCAATGGCCAGGGTCAGATGATCATGAATGCGGCATGGGTCTCGTACATGCAGGGTGGCGATGATGCCGGTGACGGCGGCGACCTGGGCGAAGGCGAGAGCGACGGCTCCGAGGACGATGGCAATCCGTTCGGCGATGACGAAGACGATCCGGATGATGTCGGAGACGGCACCGACGGGGACCCCAATGAGGGCGACGACGACTTCGACGATTCACAGAATGAAGCGCTCGCGGCATCGGCATCGCTGTCCAGTTTGGTAGGTGAAGAGCTGCGCAAGGCAAAGCGGCACGAGTCGGTCAGGAACGGTCGGCGACGCATTGATATCAAGATGAGGAGCTGACCATGGGCATTCGCATTTCGACCACTCTCGACCTGACGGCAGGCTTCAACAACGACCTGAAGAACAAGGCGTTCGGTGGCAACGGCGTGATCAGTCAGGTCCTCGACACGTTGCAGGATTCGCAGTCCGGGACCTACACGATCCTAGGCGGCGCGACCGAGTCCATCGATTTCGGCGACATCACGACGGCGCGCTACATCTACATCGAGGGGGACGCCGAGTTCTCGGTTGCCTTCGCGGCCACCCTGGCGACCTCCGGCCTCATCGCGGGCGCGGCGGGCAGCTACCCGACTGGGCTCACCGGAGGTGAGGTGCTGGAGCTGGAGATCGACACCATTCCGATCACCGTGACGTTCACATCGGCCGACCAAACGCGGGACCAGGTGATCGCTCGCATCAACTTCGAGGCTGCCCTGGCCAATGAGATCTTTGTCGCTGACCCGATCGCATTCCAGAACGGCACCGAGCTGGACCTGAAGAGCAACACCACTGGCCCGGCGAGCATCGTGGAAGTCCTCGCGGCCAGCACAGCCGCCGTTCTGACGGCCTTGGGGCTCAGCGTGGGCGTGAACACCGGCAGTGCCGCGGAGCCCGGCACAACGAACGTGCAGGTACTGCGCCCGGCCGATCCGGCTGGCTCGTCGGCGGCGGAAGGCCTGCAGGCGTACCTCTTGGGTACCATTGAGGCCACCGCCATACAGGTGACCAACTTGTCCGCCACTGCCGCACTCGACCTCACAGTGTTCCTCGCCGGAGATTTGGTAGCGACGCCGTAGCCGACTATGATGCAGGTCATATCCAGTAGTACTCGGTATGATCAGAATCTACGTTGCAGCATCGAGCGGCGAGAAGTCTCGCGCCGCCAAGGCCATGGAGTGGATTCGGGCTGAGCCCGGTCTGGAGCTGGCCCATGATTGGGTTGCAGTCCAAGCCAGTGTCCAGGCCGCCGGGGGACCGTCGGACGCAGAGCTTCCCCGCGCGGATGCGAGGCGCTATGCCATGGAAGACCTACGCAAGGTTGAGGGCGCGCGGATCTTCTGGCTGCTGGTACCCGAGACCGCGGGCGCGTGGGTCGAGTTCGGCTATGCGCTCGGTCGCATTGCCGCGATCGAGCAGCGAACCAACTCTCCCGCTTATCTCCATCAGAAAATGACTGCTAG
>JAPULC010000491.1 GCA_027295305.1 Gammaproteobacteria bacterium | reverse complement strand
ATCTCGGTGCACATGTCCACCATGGCCTTCGAAAGGCCCGCGTTTTCACTGCCGAGCATTAGCACACACGGGCGACCCACCCCACCAATCTCGTGAATTGACGAGCCGCCGCGGGCGCTGGAACCGACGATGCGAAGCGCTGGCAGGTCGCGGTGCAGTCGCTCCAACGTCGAGAAGAGGATTGCCCGCTCGCAGTGCATGACGGGGGTGTTGAAGATCGCGCCAACGGAAGCGCGGATCGTCCTGGGGTCATACATATCGACTCCGTGACCCGTGGTAATCACGGCGTCCGCTCGGAAAGCGTCTGCGCTACGGATGACGCTGCCCAGGTTGCCTTCGCTCCCAGGGCGGTCTACGACGACCACTAGAAGTCCCTCGTGGCTCGCGATTGCGCCGGGTTGGTGTGCGGGATTGCGCACTATTGCCAGAAGCTCAGAGGGGTCTTCTCTGTCGCTCAGCTCCGACATGAGCCCTTTCTGAAGTACAACCACCTCAGCGCCCGCGCCTCGAATGACACGCTCGGCCCAGGGGGACAGCCGACGCTCACCATCGACCACCACCGATTCGAACCGCACTCCGTTCTCGAGTGCGCTGTTGATTGGCTGCACACCCTCCACGAACACCAGGCCCGTTTTCGAGCGCTTCTGGCGATTTCGTTTCAGGGAGTCGAGGCGCTGGAAGTCCCCGCCCCTGGAGAACACATCGCGGTGCACCATCGCGTCAACATATCAGAAAACCGCGGTGCTCTGCGGTGTTCAACCACCACGTCGCGTCAGCAAGATCTTCTCGACTTGCCGGACCACCGATTCGCCATGAGAAGCGACGACCTCCTTCGAAATGCCGAACAGCGGATCGGGCAAGGTGATGGTCTCGAGACCCCTGACACCATCGGCGGTGTCGCTCCAGTTACCGAATCCGGACGGCATCGCTTTCGCCTCGATCTCGGCAGGCCAACTACGCCATTTGACGGAACCGGATGCGGAAGCCCCACCCCGTAATCCTCCGGGCCAAGCGAGCACGACGGTATCGCCCTCGCGGCAGCCGGCCATCCTGAGCAGCCGGTCATAGCCAGAGCGCAACAATGCCCGGTCTGCCTGCGGCGTTCCCCAGCTCTCGAGAACACCCTGCGCATGCGAATGTTGAAGATGGTAGACACCGTTTTTCTTTGTGACGACGGGTACGCGGGCCGTGGTGGTGATCAGAGCCACAGGTACGTTGCGTAGTTCCAGCTCGAGGGTATCGCGCAAATTGCACGACGTTGCCGAGGCTCAGTTGACGACTCCGTAGACCAAAGCATCGAATCGGTCAGCGATCTCTTCGATCTTTTTTCGATGCCATCCTGTGGGCACTGGTCTTCTCGAGTAGCACGGAATCGGCGAACGAGTGACGATTGCGAAGCTGCGATTTGATTTCCTTCAATATCTCGGCGCCGCCGCGCTTCCCGCAATCCAGAAACCCGACGTTGTGCCCGTCCAGAGCTGTCAGGCGTTTTGCCTTTGCTATCGCAGCAGTCATTGTGTTCCCCTCGAGCAACCGGTGACTCTAGGTGGTAGCGTTGCAGAAACTTGCTGCTGCTCCTCAAGCGCTCTGAAGTTCCACGAATCGTCTATACGCGCCACCATCGCGTGACATCAGCGCGTCGTGGCTGCCATGCTCGATCAGTCGTCCTTCCTGCATGAAATAGATACGGTCCGACGCACGAATCGTGGAAAGCCGGTGTGCGATGACGATTACCAGGCGTACGCTTCGGGCGCGCAGGAGACTGTCGACCAGGATATTTTCAGTCTCCGGATCAAGCGCAGAGGTGGGCTCGTCGAGAATCAGGATCGGCCGCTGGCTCGCGAGACCCCGCGCAATGGCGATTCTCTGCTTTTGCCCAACGGAGAGCTTCGCCCCCGATCTCCCGAGAGAGGTCTGGTATCCCTCGGGCAGCGCCTCGATGAAGTCGTTGGCACCGGCCATCGCTGCGGCTGCGCGGATCTCGTCCGGAGTGGCATCCGGTTTACCCATCCGGATGTTGCCCTCGACACTGTCGTCGAAAACCGATGGCTCTTGAAACACGAACGCAACCTGACGTCTCAATGCTTCGAGCTGAATCTCGGCGCCATCGGTCCCGTCGTACAGCACACGTCCTTCATCGGGGACCAGAAATCGAGGAACCAGATAGGCAAGCGACGTCTTACCGGCGCCGGTGGGTCCGGCCAGCGCGATCATCTCCCCCACATGCCCCTCCATGCTCACATCGACAACGGCCCGAGTGCCATCCGGATAACGGTAAGACACGTTCTCGAAGCGAATTCCTTCTCGAAGACCATCGAGGTCCGCGCCCCCCGACCCAATCGCCTCGGAGGGTTCGTCCATCGCAGAGAACACACGCACGAGTCCTGCAATATTGTCCTGCACCGCAAACCAGAGCCGTCCGATGACGAATGCCGACGTCGATATCTGAAGGTAGTAGGTGATGATGACGACGAAGTCGCCCGGGGTGAACACGCCGTTGATGATGGCTTCGGCGACGATCAAGAACACGAATACCATCATCGCGAGAGCAACGCCGTAGCCGAACAGCAAGCTCGCGATCACGAGCACCGCCGCGCTGCGAAAACGCGCATACGACTCCGCGCTCGCACCCTCGAAACGCGCCTGCTCTCTCGCGCTGCCACCCAGGCTCTGCACCGCCAGGATGTTGTTGATGCTCTCTTCCATGGTGGCCGTCGTCTCGGCCCCAGCCAGACGACTGAAACCCGATCGTCTGCGCATTGCCTTGGTCATCATCAACGTTCCGAGGAACAGCACCGGGGTGATGGCTGCGGCTGCCCAGACCACCACCTCCACCGCCTTGAAGCTCGTCTGCATCACCCACACGATCAGCACGATGTTCGCCGTCGACACCGTAGGCACGAGCCACAGGTCATAGCACAGTCGCGTGATGGCCGGCGTGTCGTACATGACGCGGTAGACGGCATCGCCGATGCTGCGATCGGCGAAGTTGGTCAGCGGTTGGCGCATGAAGCGATCGAACAACCGTGAGCGGATCGCATGGTTCATCCGATGCGTAATACGCAGCTGAAAGTGAAACTCGAACAAACCGAGAAGTCCGCTGACGAGACTGCCGGAAACATTCGCCTGGTTTTCGCTGCGAGTCGCCGTGTCCTCGCCCTGCGAGAGATTCGCCTGAGTGATGTCACGCTCGGTTCCGCGGGCACCGAACGCACCCATGGCGACGATCAAGCCGAAGCTCACGAGTGCAATCGTCACCGCGATCTCGATGGGCTCCATGCCTTCGAGGTAGGGTATGAACGGGGCGATGAATGGCGGATAGGGGGTAGGTGAGTCGGCAATGGCGATGCCGAGGATCACATGATCGATCAGGATCTTGACGGGCCAAGGCAAGATCAGGATGGCCATCAGGCCGATGAACTGAAGCAGGATCTTCACCAGCATCTGGTAGCGATACGGCCACGCGTACGCAATCGCTCGACCCATGATACGTCCGCTGTCGGCAGCCGAGACGTCGACTTCAGCGTTCATTACTTATCCAGCCGCAGGCGCTACTCCTCCAGCCGCAGGTGCTACTCATCCCGCCGCCTGCGCTCCGTAAAGCTCTGCTTGCACGAATCGACGATAAGGGCCGTGAGCCGCCATCAGATCATCGTGCGTCCCCGTCTCGACGACCCGGCCATCACGCAGCAGCACCACTTGGTCCGCCTGGCGAATCGTCGAAAGTCGATGCGTGATCAGAAAGATCGTGCGGCCGCGTCCCCACTCACGCAGATTGGCGAGCACGCGATGCTCGGTCTCCGCGTCGAGCGCCGCGGTAGGCTCGTCCAGGATCAAGATCGGCGCCTGCTTGGCGATGGCACGCGCGATGACGAGCCGCTGTCGCTGTCCGGAGGAGAGCTTGGCGGCGCGCTCGCCGAGAACCGTGTCATATGCATTCGGCAGCGAGTCGATGAATTCATCCGCGCAGGCAACACGAGCCGCCTCGCGCACCTGGGCGTCGTCCGCTTCGGGTGCCGCGTAACGGATGTTCTCGCGAACCGATGTGGAGAACAGAATGTTCTCCTGCGTGGCAACCGAAGTCGCCGCGCGCAACGCGTCGATCATCAACCCGCGCACATCGAGCCCATCGATGGAAATAGTGCCCTCATCAGGATCCATCAACCGCAGAAGGAGCAGCATCAACGTGCTCTTGCCGGCACCCGTGGGGCCGACGAGTGCGGTGATGCTCCCCACCGGCGCTTCGAAACTGACATGCTCGAGTACGGGTCGTTCCTCATAGGCAAACGTCACATTGTCGAAACGGACCTTGTCCCGGATCTCTGGCAGAGCACGAGCGTCGGGCGCATCGGTCACATCGGGCTGCAGATCCAGCACGCCGAACACGCGCCGCAACCCCACCGCCATGTCCTGCGCAAGACCCCAGGTATTCATCAGGCTCTCGAGATTCGCGGCCGCGTCGAGCCCCCGGGTGCGCAACGCGTCGAACGCCCCGAGGTTCCAGATGGCAAAGCCAAACACCAGCAGAAGATCGCGCGCGAAAACACTCGCCTCGACGCTCGCGAACAAGGCCCCCTGCAGCTCCAGAAACAACATGCCTGATCCGGCAACGGTGAAGGCGAGCACACCGTAGAGGGCGAGGCGCGTTCGAGCGTCATAGGCCGCGGCAAACGCACGCCTCGAGTGATTTTCGAATCGCTCCTGGCGCTGCGCCTCGAGCCCGCACGCCTTGACGGCTCGAATCCCGTCAAGGGTTTCCTGTACGAGTGAGGTGAGTGCGCTATTGGCTTCACGCGCACGTCGAAATCCCCGCCTGAGTGGCGCTGCCATCCTCGAGGCGAGGTACAGCAGAGGCAGCAACATCGCAGCCAACACCAGGGCAAGCCACGGATTGAACAACGCCACCACGCCGATCCCAAACAGATAGGTGCCGATGGCCATGAGCGGGTCCAGCACGAGGGTGCGGATGATCTGCGTCACCATGGCGCTGTCCTGATACATCCGATACATCGCGTCGCCAATGCGCGAATTACTGTGAAACCGAAGCGACAGTGCCTGAAGCTGCTCCATCAGCCTGAGTCGCAGATTCTGATTGATGCGCTGAAAGATCCAGATTCGGTAGTACGCAAGCAGCGCGACCCCCGGCCCGATGCCGGCAAACCAGAGAGCGCCCAACAACAAGGCGTCCCATCTGAGCTCGAGTCGCTGCGCGTCGCCCAGACGTTCGACATCCACGTAAGTCGCGAAGTCGAGGCCCAGCAGTGTCGCCGCCAGTGAGCCGACGGGCTTGTCGGTGAGGATATTGTTGTAGACCAGACCCCCAAGGAGCAGACCGATGACGGCACCCCAGACGAAGACGGCCGCCGTGGCAGCGACGAACTTGACGAGGTGCCGAATCAGTGGACGAATGTAGGGAACGGTGCGAAGGAAGATCGCGACCACCTGGCGAAACCCCAGACGATCGTCATCCCGGCTGTGAGCAGGCAGCATCTGCGCCACGTCTTCCCGCCATCCCTATACACTCGCGCCGACGCACCATAGCAGCCCGATGCGCCCAGTGCAGCCGGGAAAACCGCCGGCGTGTCTTACGATCCGACCTGGTCCGACCCCTCCGAGGGACCGTAGTACACTCCCGGAAACGTCGAGAATCATTGGGGGATATAACCATGTCGACCTCGCGTCTCCGAGAGCTACTCGCCAATGGGGGCACCGTGGTGGCCCCCTTCGTATACGACGGATTACAGGCACGCCTCGCCGAGCGCGCCGGGTTCGATGCCATCTACATGACCGGCTTCGGCACCGCCGCATCCAGGGGCATGCCCGATGTCGGACTGCTCACCATGAGCGAGATGGTGAGCCAGGCAGCGACCCTCGCCGCCGCTGTATCGATACCCGTGATCTCCGATGCGGACACCGGCTACGGCAATGCCCTGAACGTGACCCGCACGGTGCGGGAGTATGAGCGCGCCGGAGCGGCGGCCATTCACATCGAAGATCAGGTCTGGCCCAAGCGCTGCGGCTTTCTCGCCGGCAAGGAGGTGATCCCCCTCGAGCAGATGACCCCCAAGGTGCGCGCGGCGAAGGATGCGCGGCGCGATGCCGACTTCGTCATCATCGCGCGCACCGACGCGCTTCAACCCGAAGGATGGGACGCCGCGGAACGGCGAGCCCGGGCCTATTACGAAGCAGGCGCTGATCTCGTGTTCGTTGACGGCATTCGCTCGCGCGACGATCTAGATGCCTATCAGGCACGTCTCGGCGACCTTCCGTGTCTCTACAACGGCTCGCTGGAGCCGGTGGACGAGCTCGCAGCACGTGGTTTTCGCATCATCATCCACGGAGGCACGATGATGAGGATCTTCGAGGCAATCCGAGCCGCGATGGAGGAGCTCAAGTCCACGGGTCAGGTCGAACCTTCGCTGGGTGGCAGCGCCTTTCGCGAGATGGTGGATGTGCTCGGCGCGGAGGAGGCGCTTGCGCTTGCACGGAAGTACGACGACTGACGGCGCGTTTGACTACACTGTCAGCGTCACCGACGGAGCGGAAGACGCTGATGACGGTCAGTTATCAGATCGAAGGGGAGGTTTTCATTCTTCGACTGGAGGGGGAATTCGAGGCGGACGAGCTGTCGAGTGCAGGCGAACGCGCCGCGCGGGATCCTCAATTCACCGCACCCATGTTATTGCTCGTGGACTCGCGCCGATCAGAGACGACACTGAGCACCGAATCCATCCGCAACTCGTTGAACCGTCTCTCGCGTAAGGGGCAATTTCGTGAGCGGGTCGCGCATGTTGCATCGGATGAATTGCATCGCGCACTGGGACGCATGGCCGAGTCATACGCAGAGCTCGAGGGGCTTCAGTTCAAAACCTTCAACGAGATCGAGCAAGCGCGTGCGTGGCTCACGGCCTCGGTCGATGAGGACTCCTGATCAGCTCGAGTCGCTCTGTCCGGGCACCCGGCGGCGCTGCAGGATCAGCATCGCCTTCATCGTGGCGAGCACTGCCAGAAAGTGGCGTTGGTCGGCGAACTCGCGATAGATAGGATCGTCTTCGAGTAGCTGACACACCTCGTCGCCGCACTGAAAATCCACTTCGCGACCAAAGTTGTTCCCAGCCTCTCCGTACTGACCGAAGTCTCCATAGTCGGGATCTTCCTCCCAGAACACCTCCCACGTCGCATTCATGCCTGGGATTTCGCCACGCACCGCGTCGAGTGTCATTGTGGCGGTGCTGATCAACAGCGAGTTGAAATCGACGTCCCCCATCTCGATCAAGCCCGGACAGCTCGCCTCGAGAAGCTTCTGGATGCCATCGGCGACCACAGCGTAATGATTGAACTTGTCGCTCGCCCCCCAGCGCCACCACCGGGGATGGAAGACAGGTACCACCTGAACCGGCGACGTCACGCCCTGAATGAAGTTCACGAGATTTCCGAGCACGACGTACTCTTCGGTGGAATCTTCGGCCTGCTGCATCTCCAGTACTTTGTCGTTGAAGCGTGCGTGCAGACTGGTCTCGACGAACCACAGCGCGCGCCGCTCCGCCTGATTCTCGTCGTAGAAATGCCAGCTGCTGATGCCCGCGAAGAAGTTGCGGTTCTGCTCGCGCAGGTTTGCCTTGACGATATAGCGCACTGCGAGGGGCTTCAGCATCGGAACATCGCTGCCCTCGACGCAGTGATTGAACTGACGCGCCGCCATGAAGGTGAGCCGTTGATGAATGTCGTCGTTGTAGGCTTGCACGCTGCACGCAAGCCACAGCAAACACATCCCCACGATGAGATTCGCGCTACGCTTCACGCTGAACATCTCCGCAAAGCCCACCTGGGCATGGACCATCCCTTCTACTGCAGCCCTCGAGAAGAGACTTTACCACCCTCTCAGTCGGCGCGAGAGGCCGGTGCAGCGAATCTCACGGTGTGTTTCGTCTCCGGTCCAGTTAGTTCCTGTCCGGCATCCATGCCCCTCTAGCTAGTTTCCGGACGGAAACTAGCTAGAGGGAGGTTGAAGGCAAATCCGGTTGCGAAGCGCGGGCGTGTCCGGTCAGATCAAGACGTGGCGAGTTCGTCCAGCCGGGTCAGCACCTCATTGCTCCGAACATCCCTTCGAAGCTCGGCAATCGTCCTGCCCTTGGTGGGCCGTTGCGCAGGCCCCTCCGCGGACTGTTCTGCTGGCCGCTCTGTTGGCCGCTCTGTTGGCCAAAGAAGCGCCGGCGCCACCTCGGCGCTCGGCTCGAGCACGAAGCGTCGGCCGATGGCGCGTGGATGCGGAAGCGTGAACTCCGGTCCCTCTCTCACTTCGTCCCCAAACAGAATCAGATCCAGATCGAGGAGACGCGGCGCATTGCGTATCTCCCGATTCACACGCCCGTAACCTCGCTCGAGGCGCTTGAGCGAGGCGAGGAGCGATTCCGGGGTCTCGTCGCAATGCGGGGTGAACGCGACCGACGCATTGATGAAGTCCGGCGAACCCGGCGGACAGTTCACGGGGCTCGTACGCCACAGCGACGATGCGCGAAAGCCCTGAGCAGCGAAGCCACGCAGATCACGTATCGCGCCCCGGGCGATGGCTACACTGTCGCCCTGGTTGGACCCAATGCTGATCAGAACCGTCTTCACATGCACCTCATCCATCGGAGGACGCGAGTCTACCGTTCAATGTGCGTCAAGGCATCGTCATCGTGTGCATGCATGGAGTGAATCATCTGCATTCATTGAGGGTGCCCGGCACCCCCGCGCCAGGTAGCCTACAGGCGACAGGTCACTAGCGGGCACCAGGGCGCTCTGGCACACTGCCCTGCCGCTGGGCAACAAGGGAGAGCAACGTGAAAGCCGCAGTCCTGCGAGAGACCAAGAAGCCCCTCGAAATCGAGGACATCCAGCACTCAAAGCCGGCGCCTCGTGAGGTGCTGATCCGTACTGCCGCGGCAGGGGTGTGCCACAGCGATCTGCACTTTCAGAACGGCTCCTACCCCTACCCTCTGCCTGCCGTGCTGGGCCACGAATCCGCGGGTATCGTCGAAGAGGTGGGCTCGTCCGTCACCTACGTGAAACCTGGCGATCACGTCATCACGTGTCTGTCAGCCTTCTGCGGCCACTGCGAAGATTGCCTCACGGGCCACATGTCCCTTTGTCAGAGTCCCGAGCTTCAACGGCCCCAGGGCCAAGAACCGCGGCTTTCATCCGATGGCAAGTTGGTGTGGCAGTTCCTCAACCTGTCCTCGTTCGCCGAGCGCATGCTGGTTCACGAGCACGCGCTGGTGAAGGTGCGTGAAGACATGCCGCTGGACCGGGCGGCACTGATTGGATGTGGTGTGACCACCGGCGTCGGAGCCGTCATTCATACCGCCCAGGTGGAGCCCGGCACGACCGTGGCCGTCATTGGCTGTGGCGGGGTGGGACTCTCCGCCGTCAACGGCGCCGCCATCGCGGGTGCGGGACGCATCATCGCCATCGACACGGTGCCTTCGAAGCTGGAGCTAGCGCGCAAGTTCGGCGCCACCGATGTCGTGAACGCCTCGGAGAAAGATCCGGTGGGCGAGGTCATGGAGATGACCAGCGGCGGCGTGCACTATTCGTTCGAAGCCATCGGCCTCAAGGCCACCACGGAGCAATCGTTCAACATGCTGCGTCGGGGCGGCACGGCCACGGTGATCGGCATGATACCGCCGGGTGTCGCCATCGAGATCCAGGGCATGCAGTTTCTCGCCGAGAAGAAGATTCAGGGCTCTAACATGGGCTCGAATCGCTTCCGCGTGGACATGCCGCGATTCGTCGACTTCTATCTCTCAGGAAAGCTTCACCTCGACGACATGCTCTCGGGCCGCATCCGCCTGGAGGATGTGAACGATGCATTGGCCGCGCTGGAGACGGGAGAAGTCGCCCGCAACGTGATCATGTTCGACGCATGAGAAAAATGGGGTCCAGACCCCATTTTCAACGCAAGTAACCGGATTTTCGCGTTATAGGGCGAAAATGGGGTCTGACCCCATTTTTCTAGCGCAGCTGTGCGTCGTAATACTTGCCTTCGCGGAAGATGCGTAGCTCGATGCGGCGCGGATTCAGCTCGATGCCATCGGTGAGCTCAGAGATGTTGTGCACCGCCTGGCGATTTGCCGCCACGATGATGTCGCCCGCTCGAAGTCCGTAGTAGTAAGCGTAACTTCCGGACTGAACTTCGAGGATGTGCACCCCGGCGCCCACCTCGATGTCATCGTCGCTCCGATAATTCTGAAGCAGCGTCCCGTCCAGTCGCTGATGGATCTTGCCGCCAGCGACCTTCTCGAAGCTGCGAGGGCCGATGGCGAGGACGCGCTTCTCGCGCTCCCCTTCACGGATCATCGAGATGGAAACCTCATCGCCTACCATGAGCACCGCCGCCTGTCCGTAGTAGTCGACGACACGCGCCACATCGCGCTCGCCGATGCGAAGGATCACGTCCCCGGGCCTGAGACCCGCCTGATCCGCAGCGGACTCGGGATCCACGCGCACCACCACCACACCCTGAGTGCGATCGAGCCCAAAGGCTTCGGACAGCTCGACGTTCAGCGCTTGCACCTCCAATCCGATGTGTCCGCGTCGCACCTCGCCGTAACGGATCAGCTGATCCATGATCACCTGCACGATGTTGCTCGGAATCGCAAATCCAATGCCGATGTTGCCGCCGGAGCGGGAGAAGATCGCGGTGTTGATCCCGATCAGCTCGCCTCGAAGATTCACCAATGCGCCACCGGAATTCCCAGGATTGATCGATGCATCGGTCTGGATGAAGTCCTCATAGCCCTCGATGCCAAGCCCGCCGCGCCCAAGCGCGGAGACGATTCCCGACGTGACCGTCTGTCCGAGACCGAAGGGATTGCCGATGGCCACCACGAAATCTCCAACCTTCAGGTCCTGGGAATTCGCAAGGCCGATGCCCACGAGGTCCTGGGAGGCTACCTTCAAGACCGACAGATCCACTTGCGCATCACTACCCACCAGCGTTGCGTCCAGCGTTCTGCCGTCCGCCAAGGTCACGGTGATCTCGTCGGCACGGTCGACCACGTGGTTGTTCGTCACGATGTAGCCGCGACTCCCATCGACGATGACGCCGGAGCCGGCGCTGCGGGTTCGCCTGTAACGTCGGCTCGGTTCCGGAAGATCGAAGAAGCGCCGGAAAAAGGGATCGTCGAGCAACGGATTTCTGACGCGCACATTGGTGAACGTGGCGATGTTGACTACCGAAGGCGTTACCCGCTCGAGCATCGGGGCGAGGGTCGGCAAGGGCTCGCCACTCTCCAGCACCGTCGGTAGCGCCGCACCAAGCGCCTGGCCCCAAACCAAGCACACAAGCCAGAGCGCATGTCTCGACATCGCGTTCATAGCCGGTTTCATCCAGAAATTCACATCGCTGCGGATTTCTCTAACGCATCCGAAAAATGGAATCTGCAGATGCTCATACTTACCTAGAATCGGCAGAAGAATACGTCGATATCGATCCGGATGGCACCACGCTCGCGTATCAACCAACCTGCAGCGCCTCTCCATCCGGCACCGGCCCACTAGAGATCAACGCGCCGTAGGCGAAAACCGACACGAACGCAGCCATCAGAAACGAGAGCAGATATCCCCCAGTCAGATCGTGCAGTATGCCGAGCACTACCGGGCCACCCGCCACACCGATCATCGTGAGCAGCATGCTCAGCGAGTAGATACGACCGTAGTCCCGCACCCCGAACGCCTCGGCGAGCAAGAGCGGTTGCAGCATCAGCAGATTGCCGACGCTGAAGCCGAACACCGCACTCGCGAACAACAGCGTCGCGGCGCCATCGGCCACACTCAGGCATCCGAGCCCGATAGCCTGGAGCACCAGATTTCCGAGCGTGAGTTTCCGGGCAGCCATCCAAGTGAGCATCCAGCCACCCAGAAAGCGCCCGGCGACGCTGCTCATGGCGAGCAACGACACACTTCCCGCCGCGATCGTAGCGTCGACTCGGCCCGAAATGAGCGTGAACTGATGTGTGATCGCACCCACTTGCGCAAGCATGATCAACACATAAGCCGAGGTCAGGAGTACGAAGAAGCGACTGCGAATGGCGGCGCCGTACTCCCAGCCACGGCTCCGCGGCAACGAATCTGTCCCGTCGACTGCGGCGCTACCGAATTCCACGGGCATCGGGCGCACCGTCAGCCACGCCACCGGCGCGATACCGAAGAAGAACACGAGCCCGATCAAAGGCATTGCACCCGCAAGCCCACTCGTTTCGATCAGCAGAGCGGCGAACGGCGTGATCACGACGCCTCCCGCCGAGAGCCCCTGCGTCGCAAGCGCCATCGCAACGGATCGGCGCGTGCCGCTGAATCGCCGAGTGATGAGCACGGTTCCGGGGATCAGCGACACACCGGAGTTACCGATCCCGTAAAGCGCGTACACCAGATAGAGTTGCCAGACCTCGTCCACCCTGCCTACCAGCGTGAGTGCAGCGCCTCCGATCAATGCGCCGCCACAAATGACGTAGCGGGGATCGAAGCGCTCGATGAGTCGGGCGACGACGAGTCCCGCGAAGCCGCCGACAACGAACACCAGTCCAATTGCACCCGAGATGGCCGAGAGGGCGAAGCCCTTCTCCGCCGCCAGTGCATTCATGAACACCGAGAGGCAATAGAAGCCGAAGCCCGACGAGACCGTCATGATCAAGAACAGTCCCGTCACCAGTAGCCAGCCGCTGCTCCGCTCTGCCATCGGACACCCACAAAAAACGGCGGTGTGATGACCGCCGTGGCATTCAGATCGTGGAGCGGGCGATGGGAATCGAACCCACGTCTCCAGCTTGGGAAGCTGGGGTAATAACCATTATACGACGCCCGCCTGGATCGCCGATTATCACGCAGCCTGTGCCATGGTTCCAACCGCCCATTCGGCTCGCTCAGGGCAGGCCCATTTGGTTCGCTCGCTCAGGGCAGGCCCATTTGGTTCGCTCGCTCAGGGCAGGCTCCACTCGTTCGCCGCAGATCTTCGGCGCGGATAG
>JAPULC010000490.1 GCA_027295305.1 Gammaproteobacteria bacterium | reverse complement strand
TGCTCGCAAGCGGGCGCACCTACGCCCGCGTGCACGTCTCGGAGCCGCTGCGCGCACGGCTCTCGCGGGGATCCCGAGCTGAAATCTGGATGGATGCGCGCTCTGCACCGTTGACCGGAAAGCTACGATGGATTGCCGCGGACGCGGCGTTTACTCCCTACTTCGCACTGAATCAACACGACCGATCGCGACTGAGTTACCTCGCCGAAATTGACCTGGACTTGAATGACGATTCGCTGCCGATCGGCATACCCGTCGAAGTCACTTTTCCCGACTTGCCGGAATGAATACGGAGCTCGCAATCTCCGCTCGGCACCTGACGCGCCGTTTCGGCGATCTAACCGCCGTCGACCACATTGACCTGGACGTGACGAAGCGCTGTATCTACGGCTTCCTGGGCCCCAACGGCTCCGGCAAATCAACGACCATTCGCATGCTCTGCGGATTGCTCACGCCCAGTGAAGGTGATGCCACCGTGTTGGGCATCGATGTGCGAAAAGACCCCGAGGCGATCAAACGCAAGATCGGCTACATGACGCAACGCTTTTCGCTCTACGGCGATTTGACCGTACGCGAGAACTTGCGCTTCATGGGGGAGATCTACGGTCTGAGCAGAAAGGAACGTCAAGAGCGCATCGGCGTTCAACTCGATCGCTTCGAATTAGCCGATCGATCCGACCAATTAGCCGCCACGATGAGTGGAGGCGAAAGGCAGCGCTTGGCGCTGGCCGGCGTCACCTTGCATCGACCCGAGCTGCTGTTCCTGGATGAGCCGACCAGCGCGGTCGACCCCGAGAGCCGACGCGGGTTCTGGGAATTCCTCTTCGATATGGTCGATCAGGGCACCACCGTTCTGGTCAGCACCCATTTCATGGACGAAGCCGAACGTTGTCACTCCATCGCCATACTCGACGAGGGCGCCCTCGTCGCCAGCGGGTCCCCGAAGGAAATGATCGATGATCTCGCCGCTCTGGTGGTTGAGATTGAAACCGATCAGCCTCGCGCCGTACGCACGGTGCTGCTCGAGCTCGATGACGTCCTCGACGTGGTGCAACTCGGCTCTCGCTTGCACGCGTTGGTCGATCCGAGTCGCGAATACCCCAACGAGTTTCTGCAGACCACGTTGACGAAAGTAGGGCTGACGGCCGAACTTCGTTCCGCTCGACCGAATCTCGAGGACGTCTTCGTGATGGCCACCCGGCAAGCCTCACCTGCATGACGTGGTTTTCGTTTCAACGCGTCTGGGCGATTGCCCGCAAGGAATTCAGTCACCTGAAGCGCGACCGTCTCACCGGCGGCATGGTCGCCGGAATCCCGATCGTCATGACGCTCTTGTTCGGTTATGCGATCAACAACGATGTTCGGGGACTGTCGGCCGCGGTCGTGGATGAAGCCAACACCTCGGCTTCCCGTGCGCTCATCTCCGATGCGCGTGCAACCCAGGTGATCGATGAGCTGATTCCGGCGAGCAACCCCTGGGAGATTCAGCGCCAGATGGCCCGCGGCCGAGTCTCGGTGGGCATCTATATTCCTGCCGATTTCGAAGAGCGCCTTGCGCGCGGCCAACGGCCCCTCGCCCAGATCCTCGTGGACGACAGTGATCCAGTGATCCTGAGCGCCGTAAGGGGCATGGCCAATCTTCCAGTTCGGTCCGTCAATCAGGCCGATGAACGCCAGACGTTCGAAGTTCGCGCCCTCTACAACCCGGAGCGGCGTTCCGCTGTATTCATAGTGCCTGGGCTGTGTGGTGTCATCCTGACTCTCACCATGGTGCTGTTTACCTCCACGGCCATCGTCAGAGAACGTGAACGGGGCAATCTGGAGCTTCTCATCGCCACCCCGGTCAAGCCAATCGAGTTGATGGTCGGCAAGATCACGCCATACGTCGTCATTGGCTACGCGCAGGTATCGCTCATCCTCGTGTTGGGTGTCTGGGTCTTCGATGTCCCGATACGGGGTTCGCTGGGGGACCTCTACCTCGGCGCCGGGGCCTTTGTGGCGAGCGTCCTGACCCTGGGGCTGCTCATATCGACCATCGCTGAGACTCAGTTTCAAGCGTTCCAGATGACGTTCATGACGTTTCTGCCACAGCTCTTGCTGTCGGGCTTCATGTTCCCGTTCGAGGGGATGCCAAGAGTGGTGCAATGGCTGGCCGAGATCTTCCCGCTCACGCACTTCCTTCGAATTGTTCGGGGGATCGTTCTCAAAGATGCGTCACTGTCCATGCTCACAGCCGAGTTGTGGCCGCTTGCCGCCTTCTTCGTGGTCGTGATGTCCCTCGCGACGATTCGATTCCGCAAGACCCTGGACTAAAGATGCGTGCACCCGCACGGACTGAAGAGGAACACGGTTGATCGCGAGGAGCAGCCGGTGTTCACTTAGGATCAAATTTCGCTGGAGATCCGTATGCCCGCGTTGGACGGCATGAAAATCCTCGACATGACGCAGTACGAGGCCGGCACGTCTTGCACGCAAGCCCTCGCCTGGTTCGGAGCCGATGTCGTGAAAATCGAAGCCCCCGAGTACGGCGATCCGGGTCGAGGTGTCGGCCGGACAGCCAACAAGGACTACTCGGCTTACTTCTGCGCCTGGAACGCGAACAAGCGCAGCATCGCGCTGGACTTGAAAACCGACGAGGGGCGCGAGCTTTTCATGCAGCTCGTGCCTAAGTTCGACGTATTCGTCGAGAATTACGGTCCCGGGGTCATCGAGCGCCTCGAGATCGGCTACGAGGCGCTGCGCGCTGTCAATCCCGGGCTGATCTACGCACGCATCAAAGGCTTCGGCAACAGCGGCCCCTATTCCGGCTTCCGGTGCATGGATATGATCGCCCAGGCCGCGGCCGGTGCGTTCTCGATTACCGGTGAACCCGATGGTCCGCCCATGATGCCCGGCCCCACGACGGGGGATGCCGGTACGGGGGTCCAGACCGCGATGGCCATCCTCGCCGCTTATGTGCAGAAGCAACGCACGGGAGTTGGGCAGGAAATCGAGATCTCGATGCAGGAAGCCATGACGTACTTCGTCCGCACCCGCGCCTTCATCGGGTCCGCATGGGGAACGAAAGCGAGCCCGCGGACCGGGAACGCCGGCGGGCTGCCTCCCGTCAACATCTATCCGTGCAAACCGTTTGGCCCCAACGACTACATCTACTTGATGCCCGTCAATCAAGACCATTGGGACGGGCTGTGCGCGGCGATGGATCACGGCGAGCTGCTCATCGATCCACGTTTCGAAACCAACCAGGGACGCATCGAGAATGGTGCTGCGCTCTACGAGGAAATCCGTAACTGGACGGGGCAGCGCACCAAGTACGAAGCCATGGAAACCATCGCCGCCGCGGGTGTGCCTTGCTCAGCGTGTCTCGACACCGCAGAGCTCCACCACGACAAGCATTTGACGGCTCGCGGATTCGTCCACGAGATCGACCTACCCGTGCACGGCAAGGTACCGATACTGGGTTTTGCGCCGCGTTTGTCGGACTCGCAAGTCGACATCACGCGACCGCCTCGACTCGGCGAGCACACGGACCAGTTACTTGCTTCCGAGCTCGGTTTGGACGACGAGCAGATCACGGCACTGAGAGATTCGGGTGTCATCGGAGACGCGGCGCGATTCACATGATGGATCGATGCAGTCCTCCGGAGCCGCCCCGCCTAAAAGGCGGCACGGTCGAACAAAACAAGGATTGCAGCGGTGGCGGTAGCGGTTGTCATAAAGTCCGCGATCGCAGCTTCTAGAGCATCCGACTAGCGACCGCCTTTCGCGAGCCCATCGACGCTCAGACACCCAGCCCGAACGCTTCTGCCAGCAGCTCGTAACACCGCAGCCGACTCTCGACATCCGGGGTGATCGAGAGCACCACGAGCTCTTCGACTCCGCAGCGCTCTGCGAGCGCTTCCAACTGAGCTTTCACTTCGGATGGCCTGCCGAGAAACTGATGCTCACGACGCTCGCGAATTCGAGCAAGCTCCGCTTCGGTAAACGCATAGCTGAGCGCTTCCTCCACGGTGGGAAAGCGGTCGATCTCGCCCTTGTCGCGAAGCAGTCGCCAGAGGTCGCGACAGCGTGCAAGCCCCTCGGCTTCCTCCGCGGTGTCCGCGCACAGCACGAACACACCGAGATTACCGACAGGCTCGGGATACAGATCGGAGGGCTCGTAGCGCTGACGATAGATGTCGAAGATCTCGACTGCGATCGCGGGGCTGATGAAGTGCGCGAACGAGAACGGAAGTCCGAAGTGTGCGGCGTAGACCGCACTCGCTTCGCTCGAACCGAGCAGCCAGAGCTCGGGAACCGAGTCCGGTACCGGCGTGGCCGTTACCCTTGCGAGTCCATCCGTCACGGGTTTCGTCCCCGTCAGGAATGCCTTGAGATCTCCCACCTTGCCGGGGAAGTGCTCGATCCCCAACTGCGATCCGTACGCCAGCGCAGCCGCAGTGATCCCGTCGCTGCCCGGTGCACGACCTATACCTAAGTCGATGCGCCCGGGAAACAGGTTCTCCAGCACGCGGAAATTCTCCGCCACCTTGAAGGGGCTGTAGTGCATGAGCATCACGCCGCCTGAACCTACGCGAATGCGCTCGGTGGCGGACGCGAGCCTTGTCACCATGATTTCCGGGGACGAGCCCGCGAAGCCGCGGGAATTGTGATGCTCCGCCACCCAATAGCGGTGATAACCGAGACGATCCGCAGCCTGCGCAAGAGCGATGGTCTCCTGAAGCGCGTCCGCCGCGGA
>JAPULC010000049.1 GCA_027295305.1 Gammaproteobacteria bacterium | reverse complement strand
TCCGTTGCTGTGGCATCTGATGAAGTTGTTTTCGGCGCATGGTTTCAACGAGTTCGTGGTTGCGCTGGGCTATAAGGGCGACATCATCAAGCGCTATTTTCTGCAGTATCCGGACATCGGTTCCGATCTGAGAATAGATCTGGGGTCGGGCAGGACGGAGAGACAGGGGGGCGTTCGCGAGAATTGGTGCATCGAACTCGTGGATACCGATCGGGACACGATGACGGGTGGGCGTTTGCGAAGGTTGCGCGACCGCATCGACGGCACTTTTTTCTTCACGTACGGCGACGGCCTGTCCACCGTCGACCTGCCGAAGCTTTTGGAATTTCACCGTTCCCACGGAAAGCTTGCCACCGTTACCGCGGTGCAACCTCCCTCGAAGTTCGGCGTGCTGCAGCTCGAGGGAAACGCGGTGGTCAAGTTCAACGAGAAGCCCGCCGACGCGAACGCCTACATCAACGGTGGCTTCTTCGTCCTCGAGCCCGAGGCGATCGATTACATCGAGGGTGATGATACGACCTGGGAACGCGAGCCTTGCGAGGCGCTGGCCGGGGACGGGCAGCTACGCGCCTACGTGCACGATGGATACTGGCAGTGCGTGGATACGTTGCACGAGCTGCGAGTGCTGCGAAACGCCTGGGACAGGGGGAAGGCTCCTTGGAAAACCTGGAACTGAGCCCCTCGTTCTGGAAGGATAGACGGATACTCATCACCGGCCACACCGGCTTCAAGGGTGGCTGGCTCTCGATCTGGTTGCAGCAGCTTGGCGCCGCCGTAGCCGGATACGCGCTTCCCGCTCCCACGGAACCGAACTTGTTCGATGCCGCGTGCGTCGCCAAGGCCATGACGTCTGTCACCGGAGACGTGCGCGACCTCGAGCAGCTGAGCGGCTTCGTCTCCGAGTATCGCCCCGAGGTGATTGTTCACATGGCGGCGCAGTCGCTGGTGCGCCGCTCCTACGCCGATCCGGTGGAGACTTACGGCTCCAACGTCATGGGCACGGTTCACGTGCTCGAGGCGGCTCGACGTTGCCGGGACGTTCGTGTTGTCGTGAATGTGACCAGCGACAAGTGCTACGAGAATCGGGAGCGGCCTTGGGGATATCGCGAGAACGACGCCATGGGGGGACACGATGCCTATTCGAGCAGTAAGGGGTGTGCGGAACTGATTACCTCGGCCTACCGGCGCTCCTACTTCTCGTCCGACTCCGCGACCGGGCGACCCGCGTCGCTCGCGCTGGCCAGCGCGCGGGCCGGCAACGTCATCGGCGGTGGAGACTGGGCAGAAGATCGACTCGTGCCGGACGTTATGCGCGCTTTCGTATCCGGCCGGGCCGCCGTGATTCGCAATCCGGACTCGGTTCGCCCCTGGCAGCACGTGCTCGAGCCCTTGCGCGGATACCTGAAGCTGGCCGAGCGCCTCTACCATGAGGGTCCGGCATTCGCGCAGGCGTGGAACTTTGGACCGTCGGATGACGACGCCAGGCCGGTGGGATGGCTGGTGGACCGACTGTGCAGCCTTTGGGGTTCGCCCGCCTGTTGGGAGCAAGACGGCGCGGAAACGCACCCGCACGAAGCCTACTTTCTCAAGCTCGACTGCAGCAAGGCGCGCGCGAAGCTCGGATGGCGGCCGAGCTTGGGCCTCGAGGACGCTCTCAGCTGGGCGGTTGATTGGTACAAGTGCTTCGAAGGCGGGGGCGACGTGCGCGCGCTGACTGAGGAGCAGATCGCGCGGTTCGAAGCGGGGCAGAGCTCCGTCTGATGGCGGCCGTGTGCCGATTCTGCGCAACTCCGCTCGAGCACGACTTCGTCGATCTCGGCATGTCGCCGCTATCGAATGCCTTCCTCGAGACGGGCGACCTCAACCGGATGGAGCGCTTCTTCCCGCTGCACGCCTACGTCTGCGGGGAATGCTTTCTCGTTCAAATCGAAGAGTTCGAGTCGCCCGACGCGATCTTCAGGGATTACGTCTATTTCTCGTCGTACTCAGACAGCTGGCTCGCCCACGCCCGCGAATTCGCGGCCCGGGCAACGGATCGATTCGGGCTCGGCACGGCTTCGTTGGTGGTCGAGATAGCGAGCAACGACGGATACCTTCTCCAGTACTTCAAGGAGCGGGGCATTCCCGCGCTCGGCATAGAGCCTGCAGGCAATGTGGCCCGGGTCGCCATGGACGCCGGTATCGATACGGTGATGGAGTTTTTCGGCGTCGCGCTTGCGCGACGACTTCGCGCCGAGCGGCAGGGTTGCGACCTGCTCGTCGGCATCAACGTGCTCGCCCACGTGCCGGATCTGAACGATTTCGTGGCTGGTCTCAAGATTCTGCTGGCCGATGGCGGTGTTCTCAGCATGGAGTTTCCCCATCTGCTGCAACTCGTTGCGCACACGCAGTTCGATACCATCTATCATGAGCACTTCTCTTATTTCTCACTGCTCGCCGTCCGGCGGATCTTCCGCCATCACGGCCTGGAGATCTTCGACGTCGAAGAGCTTCCCTCCCACGGCGGGTCGCTTCGGATCTACGCGCAGCACCCGGATGGGAATTACCCGCACAGGGACTCGGTGGAGCGTCTCCTCGCCAAGGAGCGAGAGGCCGGTCTCGACCGACTGGCGATCTATCGGCATTTCGCCGAGCGGGTCCACGAGGTAAAGCGGGACTTGCTCGAGTTTCTTATCGAGACTCGCCGTGCCGGACATCGGGTGGTCGGATACGGCGCGCCGGCCAAGGGCAACACTCTGCTAAATTTCTGTGGCGTGGGCACGGATTTCATCGACTACACCGTGGACCGCAGCCCACACAAGCAGGGCCGATTCTTGCCTGGCACTCACATCCCCGTTCACCCGCCTGAGCGTATCGCGCAGACCAAACCCGACTACGTGCTGATCTTGCCGTGGAACCTGCAAGACGAGATCGTGGAGCAGATGACCCACATTCGAAGCTGGGGCGGTCGCTTTGTCGTGCCGATACCGCGGCTCGCGGTGCTTCCATGAAGTTTCTCGCCACGGGGATCGCGGGGGCACATGTGATCGCGCTCGAGCCGCAGGTGGACGAGCGCGGATTCTTAGCCCGGATCTGGTCCCGGGAGGAGTTTCGGTCCCGGGGACTGAACGCCGATCTGTCTGAGTGCAGCCTGTCGTTCAACCGTCTCCGCGGCACCCTTCGCGGGATGCACTATCAGGTCGCTCCTCATGAGGAAGCCAAGCTCGTGATGTGCGTCCGGGGCCTCGTCTACGATGTCATGGTCGATCTGCGAAAGGACTCGGACACGCATCTCAAATGGTTTGCGACTGAGCTTTCACTCGAGAATGGCCGGCTTCTGTTCATTCCCGAGGGGGTGGCGCACGGCTTTCTCACCCTCGAGGAGGACAGCTACCTCCACTATCAGAACGCGGGAAGCTACGCGCCCGAGTCAACACGCGGCGCCCGCTGGAACGACCCGCTGCTGGACATCGAGTGGCCGGAGGCACCGACGGTGATATCCGATCGCGA
>JAPULC010000489.1 GCA_027295305.1 Gammaproteobacteria bacterium | reverse complement strand
GGGATAGGAACTAACTAATCAATAAGCGTGTTTTCGCTTGCCGATGATGCGGTCGCGGACTTTCCAATACAGAGTGTTCGGAATGACGACAACCACGAACAGCTTCCGATATCTGCCCTCGGGGGAATCGATGGGGCGCAGAGCGTGCCAGGCGTGGTCGCTTCTCTTGATGATTGCGCTGTAGTTGCCGATGCTGTTGCAGGGGATTTCGCGGTCGAAATCCTCCAGCGCCGGCGCAGAGTCGACGCCAAAGCGCCCGCCGTCGTCGAGGACCAGCGTGTTGCCGCCCCAGCCAGGATCCCAATCTTGCGAATTGAAGAAGAACAGATGAGAGCCGTGCTCTCGAGGCGAGTCGACATGGGGGGAGACTGCGCCCCCTGCGGGGGTGTAGTGCCAGTGGAAGCGCAATCGAACTCGATTGGCCCTCATCAACCGGGCGATCGTATTGCGGTATCGATCGCTGCAGAGTTCTCCGATGAACTCCTTCCAGGGCTCGGGCACCCGAGTCTCCGAGGCGTATTTGAGCGAGTAGCGGTCATGGGGCACCTGGCCTCCGGGCCGCTCCTTGCCGACGCTGTGGTCAAACAGTGACAGGTTGGGCATGTTGGCCAGCAGGGTCTGGAATCCTTGTTCGGTGAGCAGCCCTGGCATGTTGAGGAACGGGTACGGCTCGACTGATTCGAATTCCTCCTGCGAGATCTCCTCCAGCTTCTCGATCTCCAGATATTGCATGCTCACGCTGCCTGCCGGGTGGTGCGCTCGACGAGCTTCAGTGCATCGTGTCGCACGTGATTCTTCGCCATCTCGTCACGCACCAGCGACTCGCTGACAACGCCCGTTTCCAAGCATTCCTTGAGCAGAGAGAAGAAGGATCGCTCCTGCTGCGGATCAGGGTGCCTCTGGTAGGTGCCGAGCAGTCCGTATTCGCCGAACAACCGCGCCCGCAAACGGTTCAGGCTCGAGAGCAACGGATATTTCCTGAGCTTGTCCGCCGGCACGAAATCCACCGGCAATCCGGTTTTCCATGGCTGCGTGCGGCGCTTGGTGTTGTGCAGCAGTTTCGTACGTTCCGTCAACGTGTCGAAGTCGTTCCATTCGTTCTCGATGATCCCAACATTCTGCGGCGCTTCGTGACGCAGCTCTATCCAGTCCTTGTAGTCACGCTCGAAGCGGAAAAGCTCGTCGAATTCCCGTTCCGGCTGCCAGTGAGTGAGACGGGCACAATCCATCAACATCACGCTGGTCGCGATGTGCGAGGATTTCTCCGCCTTATCCGATCGGCGCCGGCCCATGACCCCATGGCCCTGCATGTCTCTCGTGAGCAACTCGTAGATGTCACCGATGGCAAAGATATCAGGATCGATCACGACGCATCGACCCTCGTGCCCCATCAACGCGGGTGGCATGAATCGCAGCGGTGTAAACGACTGCAAGTCGGCCATGCGCCACACGCGGGGGGTTCCCCCGCGGAGAAATTCCTGTCCTTCCCTGGCCGCGAGAAACGGAAATTGCCCTACGTGGATGATCTCGACGTCAAAGGCACCGGCGTGCTTCGAGTTGCGTTTGAGCGAGTATGCGGACACCAACGCGCCGAGCCACTGGCGTTCGTTGGTATGTATGAAGACTTTCTGCTTCATCGCATGGTGATCCTATCGGGCGGCTTTCTCTGATTGATTCGGATCGCGAACCTTAATGCAGGTCCGGGATCCGCACAATGTGGCGTTCGGACGTCGCCTATTGAGTGGATGCCGCCCCCGTATACACTGGCGTTTGAAGATTCGCCACGGGGATAGGACATGGCCGGGAGCGTGAATCTCGAAGATCTGATCGGCGAGCTCATCGACCTTGGCGGGGTCTTCATTCTCCAGAATGCCCACGGCTCGATGGAGTTCCAGGGGGACGATCTCTATTTGAGCCCGATCGAGGAGTGGATCACGATCTACCACGAACGGGCTTCAAGTCCGGAATCGCAGAGCCACCTGCACCTGCGGCGTGCAATGCTGCGCTCGGCACGCATCGCCCGCGACCCGGATGAGACGCCGCATCTACAGTTCTTTCAGACTCCCGAGCCGTCGGAGGACTGCACCCTCGTCTGGTACTTCCCGAGCTTCTACGACTACCGGAACGGAAAGGCCGACGTTCCGAAAAACCACAAAATCTACCACGCATTCGTCGAGGCCCACGGCAGCGAGTTTGCGATCGACGACGCCGTGGGACGTTAGCCCTTCTCGTGGCTGACATCTTTTTATCCTATGCATCCGAGGACCGCGAGCGGGTGCGTCCGTTGGTGGCGGCGCTGGAAACCGGCGGGTTCAGCGTGTGGTGGGACAGCGACATACGAAGGCCGTGAGCTCTTCTATTGGCAGCTTAGCGGATCCATGATGGTGGCTTCGGTGGATACGCAAGATGGATTCTCGGCGGGCCAGCCGGAGGCGCTATTCGATGTTCGAGCCTACGTCACGCTGGGTCCGAATTACGCGGTTTCACCTGACGGTGAGCGATTCCTGATGGTCAAGGCACCCAAGGAGGACCAGATCATTCTCGTGCAGAACTAGCTCGACGAGCTCGAGCGTCTGGTGCCGGTGGACTAAGCTGCGCATCGACGACTTTTCAGCTCGAGCGTTCAGTCCTGAAACCATCGCTCGCCGCGTCGCCTTACCCGTGACCGGAGTTCCGCGCTTCCAGGAACTCGATCAGCAGCCGGCTCACCTCGTCGGGCTGCTCCTGCTGAACCCAATGTCCAGCACCGTCCACCAGATGACAATTCATCATCTTCGTGCAGGCGCTCTGCTGCATTGTCTCGACCGCACCCCGGGACTGATAGATGCCCCAATCCCGTCGGCCTGCGATGAAGACCGAGGGGATGTCGATGGTTCGACCGGAGAATAACTGCAGCTCCGTGAGGTCGATTCTAGTCGTACGACATCTGTACCACTGCAACCCGCCTTGAAACCCCGTACGTGAATATTCCGCGCTGTAAACCGCGAGATCCCTCTCGGGGAGCCACGCGCATGCCGCAATTTCTTCCGTGCTCGGCATTTCCTCGGCAACGGTCGCGGCCATGCCCTTGTCGAGCTCCATGACATAATAGGTGGGCAACTTGGCTAATTCTTGCGCGCTCATCGACGCGAGTGGAAACGGCGTGTTCTGTTTCCAATCTGCGCTCTTGTGATGAAAGTACGCACGCAGGAAATCGTGAACGCCCTGCGGGCAATGCCACATGTCTTCGTTGGCTTCGCGTGTGGAGTAGTACCACTGATAATGCTTGCGTGGCGGATCCAGGCCGGCGAGCGCTTCGTGCAGAGGGGTGCGTTGGCCGCCGTTAGTTGGGCCCTCGGATGCGGCTGCCAACGCCCCGGATGCCAGCACCGGCGTGCCCGCGAAGGGAGCGCTCATGAGTGCGACCGACTCGAATACATCGGGACGCACCAGCGCACACCAGGCGGCGACCGGGGAGCCGAAGTCGTGCCCCACAACGCTTGCCACTGAACGGTGTCCGAGTGCCCAGACGAGGCCGAGTGCATCGCGGATCAGATTCAAAAAGCGATACGAGGCGAGATCCCCATCGTAGTCGCCGTCCCAGCCGCTGGTGCGTCCGTAGCCGCGTTGGTCGGGGGCAACGACGTGATAGCCAGCTGCCGCAAGTCGCGGCATGACGCGGCGCCAGCTGTAGGCGAGCTCTGGAAAGCCGTGGAGTAGCAGCACGCACGGGCGGGCCGCCGACTCGTAGCCCGCTTCGAGGAAGTGCATTCGCAATCCGTTGATGCCGTCTATGAACCGCGAGCGAATGCCGTCTGGTAACAGGTCGGCGCTGAGCGGCGCCGCTAGGTCTGTTTCGCGTGAAACCATCCCGCGAGTATCGGTTGGAGTCGAACCGGCGGCAATGGATTCGTCGGTCGGCGTCACCGGGGGGTCAGGTGGACGTCCGAGGTGTGGTCACATCCCGGCCAACAGGCGGTATCATCGGAGCCGTGGGGCCGCCAGCCCGCGGCAATTTTCGACTTTCTCAACTTGTGCGGACAAGGGGGCAATGAGATGAGCGAAGAGAAGAAAGCACGTGCGGTCGGATTCAACCACGTGGCGCTGGAAGTAGGCGACATCGAGGAGGCCCTTGCATTTTACGGCGGCTTCGTTGATTTCGAGTTGCGTGGCAAGAGCGAGAACATGGCATTCATCGATCTGGGCGATCAGTTCCTCGCGTTGCAGAAGGGACGCAGTCAACCGAAAGACGATGGCCGCCACTTCGGCCTGGTCGTGACAGACAAGGACGCGGTGAGGCGTTCGCTGGAGGAGAAGGGTATCGAAGTCCTCCCGGGGCGTTTTCTCGATTTCTACGATCCTTGGGGGAATCGCATCGAGATCGTGGGTTACGACAACATCCAGTTCACGAAAGCGCCCTATGTGCTCCGCGGAATGGGATTGGAAGATCTAGGTAAGACAGAGAGCGCCATCAAGGAGCTCACGGAGAAGGGCATGGACCCGAGTCAGGCAGGATAGGTGGGGACGCAGATGACAACTCAAGCTGGACCGTTCGACATAGGCACCACGCGTCTGGTGATCAACCGCGACAGCGAAGCTACACCCGTAGCGGTCACCGATACGTTCTTCGAGGATCTCGATACGCAATTCGAGGGCTTCGCGGGCTACGTGCTCATTTCTCGTTTCGAGTTTGATGCAGATTGGCCGACGTGGGAAATTCATCCGCATGGTGACGAGGTCGTCTACCTGCTCGAAGGCGATACCGACTTCGTGTTGGAAACTGACGAGGGCGAGAAGACTGTGCGCGTGAGCAAGCCGGGCGAATACGTCGTGGTGCCGCGAGGTACCTGGCACACTGCACGACCGCGAAAGCCGACGTCCCTGTTGTTCGTGACGCCGGGTGAAGGCACGCGCAACCGTGATGTTTGAAAAAGTCGTGGTGAGGACTTGACATGATTGCGAAGATTCCATTTGGCAGAGCGGACCATCTGAGCACGCGCACCCTCTTTGGCGCGGCGGCGCTTGGCTCGATGAAGCAGGAGCGGGCGGACGAGATACTCGATCTTTTGCTCGAGTTCGGCGTGAATCACATCGACGTGGCGGCGAGCTATGGGGATGCGGAGCTGCGCATCGCGCCGTGGATGGGCAAGCATCGTGACGGCTTCTTTCTCGCTACCAAGACGGGCGATCGAACCTACGAAGGGGCGAAAGCCAGTATCAAGCGCTCTCTCGAGCGCCTGCAGGTTGATCGGCTCGACCTGATTCAGTTTCACAATCTCACCGACGAGAAAGGGTGGCAGATTGCCATGGGACCCGGTGGTGCGCTCGAAGCCGCAGTGGAAGCGCGTGACCAGGGGCTCATTCGATTCATCGGTGTCACGGGCCACGGCACGGCCGTTGCCGAGATGCATCTACGCAGCATTGAGTCGTTCGACTTCGACTCTGTGTTACTGCCATACAACCACATGATGTTGCAGGACCCACGCTACGCGGCCGCGTTCGAGGAGCTCTATGAGAAGTGCCGTGAACGCAACATCGCAATACAGACCATCAAGTCCATTGCGCGGCGCCGTTGGCTCGAGGACGACACCACACGACACTTCAGTTGGTACGAGCCAATCAGAGAACCCGAAGCGCTTCGGCGCGCGGTGCATTGGACATTCGCGCGGCCCGGCGTGTTTCTGAACACGTCGAGCGACGCGACGCTGTTGCGCACGATCCTCGAGGCGGCAAGTGAGTTCGACGAGAGTGCGGAGGACCAAGTGGTGGCCGAGGTCGAGGCGGACGCCGCTCGGCTCGATATGGAGCCTCTGTTCGTTCGTGGCGTGACCGATACGATCTGACACGCGATCGGCTAAGCGCGAGTGTGTCCAGCGACCTCGCGACTCCGGCAAGCCTCATGATTCGCAGCTATACAGCTGCTGCTACGTGTCGTGTACCGAACCGGCCAATTGCTCGAGCACGGGCACGGTTTCGTCGAAGCTCAAGCACCCATCGGTGATGCTCTGCCCGTAGGTCAACTTCGCGGGATCGCCGATATCCTGGCGGCCCGCCACCAGATGGCTCTCGATCATCACACCTCGAATGGGCGACGCGCCGGTGGCCATTTGCTCTGCGACTGAACCTGCAACGTCGCACTGGCGTCGCGGATCCTTTTCGCTGTTGCCGTGGGAAAGATCCACCATGATCGCTGGCGGGAGCCCGGCGCCTTTCAACAGTGCGACGGCTTTCGCAACGTTCTCAGGGGAGTAGTTCGGCCCGGTATCGCTACCGCCGCGGAGCACGAGATGCCCATGCGCGTTTCCGCGGGTCTCGAATATTGCCGGTGCACCTTCCTTTGTGAGGGATGGAAACAGATGGCGAGCGCGTGCGGCGAGAATGGCGTCCACTGCTATCTGAATGTTCCCGTCGGTGCGGTTCTTGATGCCGACGGGCATCGACAGACCGGAGGCGAGCTCGCGATGCACCTGGCTCTCCGCGGTGCGCGCGCCGATGGCGCCCCAGCTCACGAGATCGGCGTAGAACTGGCCGAATGTGGTGTCGAGAAATTCGGTACCCGCAGGTAAGCGCAGCTTGCAGATGTCCAGGAGAAGCTTCCGAGCGAGACGCAGCCCGGGATTGATCCGATAGCTGCCATCGAGGTCTGGATCGTTGATGAGGCCCTTCCATCCCATGACCGTGCGCGGCTTTTGGAAGTAGACGCGCATGACGACAAAGAGCCGATCGCCCAGGCGCTCGGCGACGTCCTTGAGTTTCTCTGCGTACTCGAGGGCAGCCTTCGGATCATGGATCGAGCAGGGCCCAACGACGACGAGGAGGCGCGGATCTTCGTTCGCCAGTATTCGACGCGCGGTATTTCGGGACTCGCTGACGAAGGCCTCGTCATCGCTTGTTGCCGGCAACTCCTCCGCCAGCACCGCGGGTGAGATCAGCGGCCGGATCTGGAGAATGTTGAGATCGTCGGTGCGATCGGTCATCGGCCGTAGCTCATCAACTCAGACAAGTTGAAAAAGTTGTAGGCGGGCTGCGACTTCGTCAGGTCACGATGCCGTTCTGATTCAAGTGCAGCTCGGCGATCTGTCCATAGCTCGCGGAGAGATCCAGCGGTATGGCGCCGGTGCAGGTTGTGCTGCCGCTGGCCATCTCCGCCTCGAGATACTCGAACCCCCCCGTGAGCTGAATGCGCGCATGGTGCTCTTCGCCAGTGACCGGATTGGTGATGGGCACCAGGTTGATCTCGAGAAGGCCTGGTACCACTACCCGCGCCGTGCGTGCTTTCTTGTCGCACTCGAACTCGATGGCGGCGACGATGGGATCGTGGCGCGTGGTCACGAGAGAGTTGTACACCTGCAGCATCGTCGCGCCTTCGTTGGTGTGCTCGCCGTGAGAGATCTGGGTCAGGGCATCGCGCTGCGCCTCGTCGGCGCGCTCGTCGATGATGGATTGCCAGGTGCCGTTGCCTTCGTGGACGGCCCCCGGGAAGTGCAGGGTGAATCCGAAGCGCAGCCCATCGAGCTTGACGTCGCCGAAGTGGCCCTCGTCGATGTGTATGCCTACGGCAGCCATGCAAGATCCGTAGGTGGGTAACGCATTGAACTGGCACGGACAGCCGAACGCGCAGTTGCAGTTGACCGCCTCGATCCCTTTGATTCTCCAATCCACCGCCATGAGAAACCACCCGTGCAATGTGCCTTTCGTCGCATGCTTACAGAACGTGGGGATAGGGTCAACGCAGCCAGGCGTCTCGATGGGAGGTTGCGGATAGAATCCGTCTTTTCTCCCGGGAGTGGTGAGTCAGATCATGAATAAGCTGAGGTATGGCTTCATCGGTGCGGGCGGCATCGCAGGCACCCACATGCAGGAGCTGGCGAAGCGCGACGACGTGGAGTTGGTGGCGATGGCGGACGTGAGCGAGGACGCCATGGGGAAGATCCGCGAGCGATATGAGGTCCAGCACGAATTCAGCGATTACCGGAAGATGCTGCGCGAGGTGAGCCTGGATGCGGTGAGCGTTTGCACGCCGAATCGGTTCCACATGCGCCACACCATCGATGCGTTGAAAGCCGGCTGCGATGTGCTCTGCGAGAAGCCGATCGCAATGAATGCCCGGGAAGGGGCGCGCATGGTGGCCACCGCCAGCGAGCTCGGCCGCAAGCTCGCCATCGGCTTTCAGTATCGATACAACCCGCGTACGACGTTTCTCAAGCGGGCGGCGGAAGAGGGCCAGCTCGGTCGCATCGTCTACGGACGTGTGCAGGCACTGCGTCGCCGGGGGATTCCGAACTGGGGTGTGTTTGGACACAAGGAGCTGCAGGGGGGCGGACCGCTCATCGACATCGGGGTGCACGCCCTGGAGATGGCCCACTATGTCATGGGCTCCCCGACACCGGTGAGTGCCGTTGGCGACATCTTCAGCTATCTCGGCAACGAGCGATCCGATCGCGTGGAGTCCGTGTGGAAGGGCTGGGATTGGAAGCATCACACGGTGGAAGATCTGGCCGTCGGTCGCATCCGTTTCGAGGACGGCGCCGTGCTCACACTCGAAGCCGGGTGGGCCGCCCACATCGAGAAGAACATCTGGACCTTCGAGCTCATGGGCGAGGAGGGGGGTGCCACGTGGGATCCGCCGAGGATATTTCGCGACGAGGCGGGGCACATGGTGGACAAGAGCCCCGCGTGGCTGCCCGATTCGCGTTCGGACGGCATGTTCAAACGCAAAATGTTCAACTTCGTCGAGCATTGTCTGCACGACGAGCCCCTGCTGGCCCGAGGAGAAGACGGGCTTGCAGTGCAACGGATGCTCGATGCCATCTATCGCTCGGCAGAGCGGGGTGGGAAGGAGGTGAAGATCTGAAGAACACGCGCCTGCGTAAATTGATACAGTTCCCGAAGCAGAATGCCGTCATGGTGACCCGGATCAGATGGCCAAGAACCCCTTTCCTGCCTACCACTCTGCGGAGTGCTGTTTACGAACGTCCTGCCTGTTCCGAAGGGCTTGAGTTCGGGCTGGCCCTTGTTGCTTTGGGATGTTGCGAGCAAGGCCGGTGGGCTGCGAAAGGAAAGTATCGGCGGAAGCAGACGAGTGGAATTCTTGCGCGATAGGGAAGTCTATCTGTGCGAGCTATCGTGGGGACAGGCATGTAAGCTTTCATTTCGTTCACAAAGGGGAGAGACGATACATGTATCGAATAATTGCGGCGCTTGTTCTTATTCTGCCGGTCCAAATGGCGCTGGCGGATCACCACAAAGTGCCTGACGCCGTGACGGCTGATCCGAAACACTACACTGTAGAGTTCGAAAACGACGTGATACGGATCGTGAGGATCAAGTATGGGCCAGGAGAGGCCTCGTCAATGCATTCACATGACGCCAACTGCGCGGTCTTCTTGATCGA
>JAPULC010000488.1 GCA_027295305.1 Gammaproteobacteria bacterium | reverse complement strand
CCCAGAACAACCTCGACCGCGAGCCGGATGAAGACTGCCTGGTGGCCAACGTCTGGACGCCTGGACTCGACGATGCCAAACGTCCGGTGATGTTCTGGCTCCACGGTGGCGGCTTCGTGAGCGGCTCGGGCTCCGGGATCTACTACGACGGCACCAATATTTCCCGACGCGGCGACGTCGTGCTGGTATCGATCAATCACCGCCTCGGGGCCTTTGGCTTTCTGCACCTCTTTGACGTGGATCCGAACGCCGCATCCTCGATCAACGTGGGCATGCTCGACATCGTGCTGGCATTAGAGTGGGTGCGCGACAACATCGTGCGCTTCGGCGGTGATCCCGACAACGTCACCATCTTCGGTGAATCCGGTGGCGGTCGAAAGGTGACCTCGTTGCTCGCCATGCCGATTGCACAGGGTCTCTTTCGCAAGGCGGTCATCGAGAGCGGCCCCGCCGTGTTCATGAACGATCGAGACGCTGTGCAACGCCTCGCAGAGATGATGCTCGAGGAGCTCGGCATCGAGCAGGACCCGCTGCAATCGCTTCAGTCACTGGCGCCACAGAAGATATTGGAGGCGCAGAACGCGGTGATCGACAAGATCGGGCCCAACGCAGAAGGTCTCGCGCAGACTTTCGCAGCCGTCGCCGACGGTGAGTTGCTTCCGCATCATCCGTTCGACCCCGAGGGGCCCGCGGTGTCCGACGACATTCCGGTAATGGTGGGCTACAACCGCACAGAGGCCACGCTGTGGATGGGGCGCGATCCCGATCTGCTGGAGCTCGACGAGGCGGGGCTGGAGCGGCGCATCACCGAGATGCGCGGTGACGATGCCAAACGGCTGATCGAGATCTATCGTGCTGCGAATCCGGATGCGACGTGCTCGGACCTGCTCGCATACATCGCCACGGGGCAGCGCCGCTACCCCATCGACTCCATCAAGATTGCCGAGCGCAAGTCGGCACGTGGACGGGCGCCGGTCTTCCTCTACACACTCACCTGGCGCACCGCGGCGTCACGCGGGGCGTTGCGCACGCCGCATGCATTGGAGATCCCACTGGTTTTCGACAACATCCACAATGCAGAGCGTTTTGTGCGGCCTGCCGAGGAAGCTCAGCCGCTGGCGGACATCATGAGCGATACATGGATCCACTTTGCACGCACGGGTAATCCGAACCACTCGGGAATTCCGCAGTGGCCCGCGTACTCGTTGGAGAAGCGCGAAACCATGATCTTCGACCTCCCGCCTCGCGTGGAGCATGACTTCGGGTCTGCCGAACGCACGGCGTGGGAGCCAGTTTTCTACAAGAACATCGAATAGCTAAAAAAAGAGTGGAGGCCGGCTGCGATTTAGCGGCAGATGGGCGCTGAAGGAGAGCCTCAGAAATGGGCAAAGTAAAAGACTTTCTTTTAGACGAACTCAAAACCGTTCTGTTCGTCACTGGATACTTTCTTTCGTGGTTCGTAGTGATCGGGGCGCTGAAGTCGCTGATGCTGGCGGAGTACGACATCGACGTCGCGGCCATGAGCGGGGCTATCATAGGATCACTGGTCATTGCCAAGGTGGTGGTGATTCTCGACGCGACCAAAGCGGGAGACCGGTTCGCGCACCGCCGAGCGCTGCAACATATTCTCTATCGCTCGGCCGTCTACACCTTCTTCGTCCTGTTGGTGTTGTTTTCAGAGAAGGTCGTGGAGGCCATGCTCGATGACGCAACACTGGATGCCGCTCTCGAGGAAGTCTGGGCGCATCGCAGCCGCACTCACATCCTGACCTCGACCTTGCTTCTTGGTATCTCGCTTTTCTTCTACAACATCTTCTCGGTCATCAATCGCTCACTCGATGGCGGCCTGATAGGCCTGTTGAAGTCGCCCATGGCTACGAACGAGTCGTAGGAGCGGCTTTGAGGAACCTCGAAAAAACCTGTGGGAGCACCAATACAACCACAGGAGTGTTCGAGGTTCCTCGAGTCGTCCTTACCCGCGCAGGCGCATGACGGGATCACCCTTCCACGCGAGGCGCTCCTCTTTGCGCGGATCGTCTTCGACAACGCAGCGTACGTCGAAGATCATCGTGGAGCGCGTCTGCGTATCGTAAGTCGGCCAGCGCGCCAGACCTTCATAGTTGGGATCGCCGTTTCGGGCAAACGCAATCCACGCCCGACTCATCGTTGCAGCGAGCTCGTATCGCTCCGGGCGCTCTCCGGTAAACGGAGCGATGTCGGGATTGTCGAACACGAACGGAATCTCGAGGGCATGGCACGATTTGAACAGCCCACCGAGATATTCGCTTTCATAGGCAAACAGATACATGAACACCGGCGCCGGGCCACCCGCGGCCTTGCGTTCGGCAAGTTGAATCGAACGCAGCCGCGTGCTTTCGCTGCTGATGCCGATGTAGAGATCCCACGGTGTCGCATCCGGGCGATTGCTCCTATACACGTCGAGAATCTCGTCCCTGCGATCACCGAGCATCCGCTCGAGACGCTCCAACAACTCTTCCTCGGTGAGACGCCGGCGGCGTCTGTCGGTTGCCGAGAACAGCGCCGCTTCGTCCTTATTGGAGCCAATCATCAGCGGGACGTTCGCCGCAGTGGTTGCGGCTACCGGATCGAACGGGTGTGCAGGGAAGTAAGAGCCATCCACAACCGGCGCAAGCCGCATCATGCCGGCGGCAACGCCGAGCTTGCCAACGGCTTCGGTGAGCTGCGCAAACGGCAGCGCCTGCAGCTTGTCCAGTTCGTGCTTTCCTATTCCCAACTGATCGAGTAGTTGCTCCGCCAATTGTGATGCATCGTCCGGCGTCACGCCGCGAATGGCCGGACCACTTTGAATGACGGCACGGTGAAACAGCCCTTCGGCCGACGGCATTGCCAACAACGTGCTCACCTTGGCGCCACCGCCGGACTCTCCGAAGATGGTGACGTTATCAGGATCGCCCCCAAACGATTCGATGTTGTCGCGCACCCATTCGAGCGCAAGCGCCGCATCGAGCATTCCCGCGACCCCCGATCCGGCAAAGCGCTCACCCCCGATGTCCGCAAGGTGCAGATATCCATAGACGTTGAGCCGGTGATTGATGGTCACCACCACAACGTCGCCGCGCTTCGCGAGCGGTGCACCCGTGTACCAACCTTCCGATCCCGCGCCCGCGCCGTATCCACGGCCGTGGAGCCAGAACAGAACCGGTCGCTTGCCGCCGTCGCCCACTGCGGGGGTCCAGACGTTGAGCACCAGACAGTCCTCGCCTTGCGGCAGGCGAGGCAGGGGCCCGATGGTGCGTTGGTCGCCTAAAGAGTCACCGACCAGCGATCCAAGCTGAGGACAGAGCGGTCCGAATTCGCTCGCATCTCGCACTCCGCTCCAAGCCTCGGCAGGTCGGGGCGGCAGGAAACGATGCGCGCCGGCTGTGGAGTCCCCATAGGGAATCCCACGGAAGACCTGTATCTCGTCCTCCACGGTGCCCTGAAGCTTCCCGAGGGTGGTCTCCACAATCGGCTCAGCGACAACAGCCATTACTTTATCTCCGTATTTCTTCCCCAAACGGGCGCCTTGATCATATCGGCTCCCCAACCCGGCACAAAGCCCGACGTGCGAGCCCGCTTGGCCGCGCCTGGGTTTCAACTTAGACTGATCCGAGCCTATTGGGGGGAGGAATCACGTGGCTACCCAGACACGAGACGCCGCAATCGTCGGCATTCACGAGTATCCGTCGCGCGATGTAGAGGGCACCGTGAGCCCGCTGCAGATCAAAGCCGAGAGCGCCGCCCGCGCGCTCGCGGACGCCGGGCTCACCTGGAAAGACGTGGACGCAATCTATGACGCCGGTGACGGCGGCGGAATGGGCGGACTCACCATCGCCGAATACTTCGGCCTCAAGCCGACCATCATCGATACCACAGCCGTCGGCGGAAGCTCTTATGAGTTCCACGCCTCACACGCAAAGCGCGACATCGCCGCGGGCAAGGCGAACGTCGCGCTTCTCACGTACGGCTCCACGGCACACAGCAACGCCATGGCCATCGGCGTCGGCGGCCGTGGCGGCGGTGGCTTTCATCCCGCCGACAACATGGAGTCGTTTGCCGGAATGACGCTGATCGCAAACTATGCGATGTGCGCTCATCGTCACATGCACGACCACGGCACCACGAGCGAGCAGCTTGCGGAGATCTCCATCGCCACGCGCTTGCACGCCATGCGCAACCCCGAGGCGGTGGAGGCGATGACGGCTTTGGAGTTCATGGACATCCGCGAGACGACCATCGAGGACGTCGTGAACTCGCGCATGATCGCCGATCCCTTGCATCTGCTCGAGTGCTGCATGATCTCCGACGGCGGTGGTGCGGTCGTCATTG
>JAPULC010000487.1 GCA_027295305.1 Gammaproteobacteria bacterium | reverse complement strand
GGGCCGCGGGCCGTCGTCGGTGCAGCCCTGTGCCGCTCCCTGCCGGCTATCAGTCCAGTCTGGCTGACGCTGGCGACATCATTCACATCGATGGCAACTCAAACTAACACGAGGCGCGTCACACATTCGCCAGCTGCTCGTCCGCGCTATCCCTGAATTGCGAGTCTTGCTTCCAGGTTGGCAATGGCCAACTCTACGCGCTTGATCTCGCGCAGCGTAGAGACCTTGTTCATCTGCATGAACGTCCACAGCTTTATCGTTGCAGATACCAGCAGCGTGGTCAGAAATACGACTCCCCAAAAGAGCTGCTGCTCTAGACCACCGGCCGTATAGAAAAAGTACGCCGATATAAACGCGGCTACGGCAAAGACGAAGGTGTAGAACACGGCGACGGCTTCCAGGAATCGGTGACTCCCTTCAAAGATGCCAGTCAGCTTCTCGAAGAGGCCATCATCCTGGATGATGATCCGATCGATTTCTGCCGCAGTGCTCTCCAGCTCTCTCTTGATTCTCTCGTCAATATTCATTTGAATTCTCCTATCTAGTTTTCAAGCTTCTCGCGTAATACCCGTCGGGCCCGGTTCAATCTGGATTTGACAGTGCCGGGTGGAATTGCCAGTACAACGGCTATCTCCGATATCTTCATCTCTTCGAGATAGAACAGGTGAAGCGCCTGTCGATCGATGTCGCTTAGCTCGGCCATCTTGGAGACAAGCTCTTCATTGCCCTGATTCGACTCCCTGGAGGTCGCAATCAGTTGTTCCTCAGGCACATCGTCCAGGGATGAATGATCCGTTCTGGATTTCCGCATCAGATCGATGGTTCTCCATCTCACTGATCGATACATCCAGCTCTTGAACGCGCGAGGATCCTTCAATCGCTTGATCGACTTCGCACACTTGATCCACGCTTCCTGAACGGCATCCTTCGCCATCGCCAAATTGCCACATACATTGAAGGAGAATCGAAGCAGCGGTGCCTGGTAGAGATTGAAGAGCGCACCAAAGGCCTGCGTATCGCCAATTTGGGCGGACAATACCAGCAGGTCTTCCTTTGCTTGATCCATTCATTTGCCCCTGTCTTACTCTTGAAGACGGATGGGTCGCCAGGAAGGTTCACGGGAGAGGTTGCCAGCTGGATAGACTGAAAGTGGTTCTTATTCACTCGGCTTCCTAGCAAGACCCATGAGATTCTGCTGGGGATAGGACATACAAGCTGCGTTTGGGCTCGATGTCCGAGTATGGGCGTTGTGTCAAATCTCTACGAGGAGCCCCAGAGTGGGTCCGACAACGCTCACGATGACGCGTTTATGGAAGCAGGTCGGTGACAAGGTCCTGGTCGATCAGTAGCGTGGCGACGTGGTGATGTTCGGTCTCAAGGTGCCCACGCCGGTCGGCTGGTTGCCGGTGATCATGGGGGACTTCGATGCGTTCCTCCTCGACCACGCCGCCAACGAGCGCAAGGCCTCCGCGATGGCCATGCATCTCGTGTCGCACTACCCGGACCGCACGGAGCTGGTGCGTGAGATGGTCGACCTGGCCTGCGAGGAGTTGGAGCACTTCCGGCTCGTGCATCGCGTGATCGAGGCACGGGGGCTGCGCCTCGCGCCCGACACACGTGATGCCTATGTGCGCGCGCTCCAGCAGCAATGTCGCAAGGGCAGCAAGGTGTACTTTCTGGATCGTCTGCTCGTCGCCGGGATCGTGGAGGCCCGTGGATGTGAGCGCTTCGGGCTCGTTGCGGACGCGCTGCCGGCGGGGGAGCTGAAGGAGCTCTATGTCGACTTCACGCGCTCCGAGGCGCGGCATCACGGCCTGTTTGCGCGTCTGGCCCGGGTGTATTTCGACGAGGCGGTGGTCGCGACCAGGACGGGCGAGTTGCTCGAGGTGGAGGCGGAGGTGATGGTCGCGTTGCCATTGCGGCCGGCGCTGCATTGAGCCGCGGAGTCATCGACAAGTACCTGCGCTCCCATGCGCAGCCGGAGGCCCCCTCGGTTTCGCTCCACGACACCTGCGGCATGCATCACGTGCTCACGGTGCCGGCCTACGACGAGTCGTCGGAGGATTTTTTGCTACTCGAGAGCTTGCCCGACGGCGCGGGGGTGTTGGTCATCGTACTGGTCAACGGTCGCGACGACTCGGGCGCTCAGGAGAACGCGCGCAACCGAAGCTTCCTCGCCTGGCTGCGGGCAAAGTACGGAGGCGGCCGCGCGGTCGGTGCCCACAGCACGGAGCACGTGACCGGCTTCGGTGGCCTCCTGGTCATGGACCGGACGGCGGACACGCTGCCGCTCCCGGCCAAGCAGGGCGTGGGCCTGGCCCGCAAGATCCTCTGTGATGTGGCGCTGTCGCTGCGCGCCCGGGGGCAGCTGCTCGCGGACGTGATCCACTGCACCGACGCCGACGCGCGCTTACCCGGCGACTACTTCGAGCGTGTGGCGGCCCGTGGCGCCGCACCCTTTGCCGCGGTCTTTCCCTACGCACACACCGGCGATGCCGGGACACTACACCGGGCGGGCGAGCTGTATGAACTCTCGCTGCGCTATTACGTGATCGGACTGCAGCGGGCCGGTTCACCCTACGCATTCCAGACCATCGGCAGCACCATTGCGGTGTCGATGACGGCCTACGCTTCGGTCCGCGGCTTTCCGCGACGCCATGGCGCGGAGGATTTCTACCTGCTTAACAAGCTGGCGAAGGTCGGTCCGGTGGAGCGACTGGGTGGCGCACCCATCGAACTGCGGGACCGCGTATCGAGCCGCATTCCCTTCGGGACAGGCCCCGCAGTGCAGCGCATCATCGACGGCGAGGAGAGGCGCTTCTATCACCCGCGCAGCTTCCTGTTGTTGCGCGATTTTCTCGCGGGGATCTCCGTGCTGGCGGCGGGTGCCGAGACCCCCACCGACACTGCCGCGCTTGCGCGGGCCCTGTACCCGGCCCTGGAGCGGAAGCGTGCCACGGAGCTGGTCGATGCATCCGGGATCGCCGGGGCGGTGACCGCAGCGTTCGAGCGGGGGGCCGACTCGCGGGTGCGACTGCGGCATCTGCACACCTACTTCGATGCCTTCCGAACGCTAAAGTTCGTGCACGCGCTGCGGGCGTGCGAGCTCGAGGAGGTTGGCGCGGCGGAGGCGGTCGCCGGGCTGCTCGGGGACCCATCGCAGGGCGTGGCGCACGACGTGGAACGGCTGCGCGAGGTGGAAAGGACGGAGTGCGGCGGCGACGTGGGCCTGGCCAGCGCGTGATGTCGCTGCGCGGTCGCGCCTCGCCGCACACCGAAGTACATGGCAACCTCCGCTCGCATGTCGGACCCCGGACCCACAGCCCTGCAGCGCGCGCCCCTCGGGGATAGGGCTTTCAGGCTGCGTTTTCGCTCGGCGTCCGAGTATGGGGCGTTATGTCAAGTCCCATCGGGGGCCAGCGGCGGGGAGCTTGTTCTTCCTATGCTCTGGTGGCCTTGACTGAGAAGGGCGTCAAAACCCAGCGCTGAAAGCGCACCATCCCGCCGCCCCTTT
>JAPULC010000486.1 GCA_027295305.1 Gammaproteobacteria bacterium | reverse complement strand
ACATTAGCGAGCCAGCGGACGCGCCGCCGGTCGCACCGCAATCGGGGGGCGCGGTTCAGACCGCGATCAACCATGCGGATCGTCCGGACGAGGACAAGGCCCGCGACAACGATCGACGGCCCGATCTCGTGCTCGCGTTCTATGGCGTGGGACCCGGAATGACGGTGGTGGAGTACATCGCGGGGGGCGGCTACTACACCGAGCTCTTGTCGAGAACCGTGGGGGAGGACGGCCACGTCTTTGCTACGCGCGTGGCCGAGGAACGCCTGGAAGGCGAACGGCTTTCCAACGTCACCACAATCGAAAGTGGTGAGCTGGGCGTCGAACCCGGCGGCGCGGACCTGGTGTTCACGGCGCTCAATTATCACGATCTCGTCGGTCGCGAAATTCCACGCGATCCGCTGCTTCAGCTCATGATGAATCAGCTGCGTGTGGGCGGGACGCTGGCTATTATCGACCACTCGGCTGAGGACGGGTCGGGGAGCCGCGATGTCGGGACTTTGCATCGAATCGATGAGCAGGTGGTGAGAGACGAGGTGCTCGCGGCTGGATTCGAGCTCGCGCAGGAAAGTGACATGCTACGCCACCCGGAGGATGATCGGACGCAAGGCGTATTCGGCGATGACATTCGTGGCAGGACCGATCGCTTCGTGCTGATGTTTCGTAAAGCGCAACCGGAAGGCACGCCGAACTGGCAATAGATCGTCGCCCGCTGGCGGAAGGTGGCTGTTACATGCCACCGGTCGCGCAAGTGCTTGAGAAATGCTTATGGGTCGTTCGGAAACCCTCGCGTGATGGTCACGTGTTCGACCTCTTCCCATTCGACGTGGGCAGGAGGTAACTCGTCGAATGAATAGATGGTGGCTCCCGGCGGCGCCATGAGGATCGGTGAGTGCGTGGCGATGATGAGCTGACAATTCGCCTCTTGGGCATCCATGACCAGCGAGAGTAGCGACAGTTGGAAAATGGGTGAGAACGGCGTCTCCGGTTCGTCCAGAAGATACAGTCCGTTCTCCAACAACCGCGACTGGATTAGCTCCAGAAATAGCTCTCCGTGAGAGCGTGCATGGGGATTGGCGCCATAGCGGGCCTCCAGTGCCTGGCGCTGGCCGCGAGCGGCGCCGGTAGCAAGCATCCTGCCGTATCCGTCGAGTTTCTCCTCGAACTGCCGCTCGAGCTCATCGAGATCGGCCATGTCCCGTTCGATGTTGCTCACATAGCCGAGCACATCGTCGGCGCGCATGAAGAACGATCGCTTGGGTCTTTGTTTGCGTGCGAGGACGAGATCGCGCGACATCTCACGTCCGGCCGCCATGAGCGGATGTTCCTCGATCCGGGCGCTCGTCATCTACGGCATCTTGAGCCCTGCGGCGATGGCTTCGAGGAGGGTGGATTTGCCGCTGCCGTTGCTTCCCACGAAAAAAGTGATCGGCGTGGGAAAGTCGAGCTCGTCCAGCTCTGCGAGGGCGGGCACATCGAACGGAAAACCATCGCGCAACGTGCGATTGTGTTTGCGGCGCACGGACAGCAGGTATCGACTCATGCCTTCGCCGCGCCCAATCCCGCAGTGCGTCCGAACACCGCGCCGGAAGTGAGTCCGGTGCCGCCGGGATAATTAAAATAGAACAGACCCCCCACGAGCTCGCCGGCAGCAAAGAGGCCGGGAATGGGATCGCCCTCTTCGCTCAGCACGCGGGAGTCTGGCGTGACATGCAGTCCCCCGAAGGTGAAAGTGATGCCGCATGTGATGCCGAATGCCTGAAACGGCGGCGTGTCGAGGGGATTGGCCCAATTGCTTTTCGGCACTTGGAGACCCGTCGTGCCGCGTCCGTCTAGAATTGTCGGGTCGAACGGAACGCTCGTGTCGACGGCCTGGTTGAAGTCCTTCACCGTCGTCAGGAATCCTTCGGCGTCGACACCGTCCAACCTCAACGCGAGCTCCTCGAGGGAAGATGCTTCGGCCTTGGTGATCTGGCGGATGCGATATTCGTCGCGTAGAAGGTCACTCACTTTCGCGTCGAATATCTGCCACGCGAACTGGCCCGGTTGATGCAGCACCTCCGCACCGTATCTGGCATAGGTGAGGTTGCGAAAGTCCGCGCCTTCGTCCACGAATCGCTCTCCGTCGGCATTGACGAGAATGCCAAAGGGATAAGAATGCTTCTGGAAACCGTCCCCCACGTCGAGATCGCCGTAAGCGGGCGCATTCATGTCCCAGCCCACGGCGTGACAGCCTGACCAATGCCCGCGTGATGCTGCGCCGACATCGATTGCGATGCGGATGCCATCCCCTGTGTTGAAGCGCGTGCCGCGCACGCGTGCAAGATCCCACCCGGGGCCGAGGTAGCGCGTGCGCCACTCGGTGTTGGATTCGAATCCGCCGCACGCGAGCACCACGGCATCTGCCTTGATCTGCTCTTCTACGCCGGCGCAGCGCACGACCACGCCGTTGACGGAGTCTCCATCGGTCAACAGCGCCGTGACGCGAGCGCCGTATCGAATCTCGACGGAGGCGCGCCGCGCGGCTTCGGTCAGCGAGTCCACCAGCCCGGGGCCACCGCCCCAGGCTTGAATCGTCAGGCCGCCCCAGAAACGAAACTTGCCGTCGACCTTGAAAGCCTGCTTGTGGTAAAGCGGCAGAAATCGCACGCCTCTGCTTTGCATCCACTGCAGTGTGGGGAGACTCTCGTTGACGAGTTGCTCGGCGAGGTCGGGATCGCAACGATAGCGGGTGACGTTGGCCATGTCGTCGAAGAACTGCTCGCGCGTATAGATGCCGAAATCCGACCTCTCACGCTCCTCGCGCGAGAGGTCGGGCATCAACGTCATGAGATCGTCGACGCCATCGTAGACGACGCGCATGGCGCCCGCGGTGAAGCGCGAATTGCCGCCGCGCAGCGCGTGGGGTGCGCGCTCCAACAACGCGACCTCAGCGCCGGCCTCGCGTGCGGCGATGGCCGCGCACAGTGCTGCGTTTCCGCCACCAACGACGATGACGCGCGTCAAGGGCACTTTCCTCTATCGTCCATGTTGGGCATTATCATGGGATGCGCCGAAGAGAATGACAATGCCGAACGAAGGGCCGGTAGAAAGGCCGAAAGAGAGGCGGAAAGAGAAGCCGAAGGAGAAGACGAGCCTGCGGCAGCGCATCGGCCGGCGCCTGGAGCACGGTGTTCGGGAAGTGACGATGCTCTTCGGTGTGCTCGTGTCCAAACCGCTTCAGTTTCCCGCTGCGCTCATAAGTAGCGTGCGCTCGGGACTCGACAACCTGTGGCAGTCCCGCGGTGGTGGCTTCTATGGCCTGGGTGCGGTGGCAGCCTTCGTCTACCTGGAAATCAGGCTCGTAGTCGGGGAGTTTGCCGAATCCGAAGGCGTCGCCGAGTTTCTAGCAGCCGAAATCATCGAGTTCGTTTTGCGCCTCGGCTTCATGTCGATCGTCAATAGCGCGCTTGCGTGCATCTGGCCCTTCATTCTCATCGACCGGATCGGGATCTGGCCTGCCGTGGCGCTGATTGTCGGGGGGTACTGGATGTTCAAGCGTTGGCGGCAGCACGAAGTGGAGGACTAGACCACGCTGCCAACCTGAAGACCCTCTCTCCACATGGGGTTATCATGGCCCCAGGCACGACGCGAGTACGAATGATGGAACACATCGTAATGGAGCTATCGGGGCGGGTGGCAAAGATCACCATCAATCGTCCCGAGGTGATGAATGCACTCAATCCTCTGGCCAAGCTCGAGCTCAGCCAGGCGTTCGACGAGGTGGAGAACAACGACGAGATCTGGCTGGCGGTATTGACCGGAGCGGGGGACCGCGCGTTCTCGGCCGGCCGCGATCTGAAACATACCGCCGCGATG
>JAPULC010000485.1 GCA_027295305.1 Gammaproteobacteria bacterium | reverse complement strand
TAGGGTTCTTCAACACGGTATCAGCGCCCGAAGGCGAGTCCATTACCAGCCTCGTTTTTGCCTTCGACGAGGGTGCCGACGACGGTGATGTTGCAGCACTGGATGTGCTGGAGCTTGCCGTGCGCTAGCCGTACCCCAACGCCGATATTCGCCATCTGTTTAGCACGCCAGCAAAGGTGAAAGGTTCTCGGCTGCGGGTCAAGACGAAACGCAACTACTACGATTCGGATGGAACCACCCACTTGTTCTCGGATATCGTGGGCGTCATGCCTCTTGGCATCGACGAGCAGCGGAACACAGAACTCGGCATGGACATGGCGCTTTACCAAGGGCACCGTTTTGCAGACATTATCGTTAGATTGTCCGCACTTGGAATTTGGGCGAAAATTCGGCAAAATGGAGACCTCGGACGCGGCAGACGGGCAATCCCGGCTGATATGAAGATGTGAGCCTATTCGTTTAGCGGATGGTGGCTGCGACTCTCATGGCATGTCTCGTGCCGGATTAGTTTGTTACTACGCGGATACGGCGATCAGACTGAGATTCGTTGACCCACGCGATGGCGTAACATAGACTTTAGTCATGCGAATCTTAGCACTCGCTGCTATGGTTTGGAGCTTCGTGGGGATGCCTATGCTTTGCCGAGCGGGCATCCTTGTCGAGTGCTGCGCGTCCGGGGTTTCAGGGCATGAGAAGTCGCACGACGCACCGGATAAATGTCCCAACAAATGTCCTTGCGACAACCGCGACAAGTGTCCCGACGATACGGAATCATCCGAACCTCGGGATTGCGATTCCTGCGTGGAATCGTGCAATGTCGTGTCGCTGTACTCGAAACAAACAGACGGTGATGACTTTGCCGAAATGCTGGTCTCGGTGATCGCCGTAACGCAAGTACCCTGCGATGCATTTCTGTCGCATCAGCATCGTTCACGCAGCCGGAACACGATGCAGATAGGCGAACATCTCCCCATCCCGGCCTCTGATCGGCCACTCCTCATCTGAATCTTGATCCGACTCTCCGATGTTGCCGCTGCGCTCGCGGTGTGCCTGTGCTTGGGTTGCCGCTGGTGTTGTCAGCAATTGGCACACTGCTTGATGACATGAAACTCGAAGACTTTGCAGTCGATCCGCTACGCAGCATCGCGACGGCGATACTGCTCTAATCACGAAGAGACGGAGAAAGATGATGAACACATTATGCGACCATGGCTGTCGCGTGGCTTTCACAGTAACGACTCTAGCGCTGGTCATCTTGGGCGGGTGCAACGAGAAAGACGAGCAAGACAAACGAAGAGGTAACGAGTCGCCCACGAGGCCCGTCACAGCCTCCGTGATCGGCCCCGACACGAGCGTGGTTCCGGTTGACATGTCCAAAGGCTGGTGCGCCGGACACGGCGTACCGGAGTCCGTCTGCACACAATGCAACTCGTCGTTGGTTGCGAAGTTCAAGGAGGGACAGGACTGGTGTGCAGAACACGGTTTGCCTGAGTCGCAGTGTACGAACTGCAATCCGTCGGCGCGCGAACAATGGGCGGCGCTGGATCCAGCCAACGCAACGAATCCAACGAGGGTTGGCGACGCACCCACGAGGGAAAACGCGAAGCCCGCGCTTGGGCCTGCGTCAAGCCCCGTCAAACCGACGCTCAATGAAGGCTGGTGCGGCGGGCATGGTGTGCCGGAATCGGTATGCACTCGATGCGGTGCCTCGCCAGCGAAGTTCAAGGAAGCGGGCGACTGGTGTGAAGAACACGATCTGCCGGAATCACAGTGTGTTGTTTGTCATCCAGAGGTCGAGGCAGAGTGGGCCAAGCTCAATCCAGCCAATCAGAAAGACAACCTCAGCAGTGATGCGTCAAATACCAGAAGCGAGAAGGAGTTGAAAGCCCTGCCCCGTCGCGGCAGCAGCGTACGAGGATTGATTTGGCTGGAGCCCAATCATCGGCTTCTCACGGGGAGCAACGATAGTCAATGTCAGGTGGATCGCTTGCAGGTTCGGTTTCTCGACGCAACTACGGCGCGTAAGGCGGGTATCGAGACGGAGATCGTCCAAACGCGCCGCTTGTCGAACACGATTGAGTGTCTGGCGGAAGTGGGCTTCGATCAGACCCGGCTTGTTCGGATCACGCCTCGCGTGCCGGGTGTCGTGACGGAGGCTTCCGTCGAAATCGGGAGCTTTGTCAAGGCGGATGATGTTCTCGCCGTGCTGGAGAGTCCCACACTGGGACAAGCGAAAAGCCGCTACATCAGGGTGCGCGAAAGCCACTTGCTCGCTGCGGCTGACTTCAAGCGTGTGAACACGATCTATCGGGGAACGCAACGGATGCTGGAGGTTTGCACGGCGTCGGCTGCTTCCGATGAAGTAAGGCGAGAACTCATCGAGGTCCGGGTCGGCGACGCCAAGAGCCGCCTGCTGCAAGCGCACGCCGCACTGGAGCTGGCCCGCTCGACGCTCGCACGGGAGCAAACGCTGCTGGACAAGAAGATCAGCAGCGAGCAGTCCTTCGAGCAGGCCAAGAGCAACTCGGCTTCGGCGGAGGCCGGCTTCCACGCCACGCGCGAGGCTGTCGCTTTTGACAACGAGCGAGACCGCCTCGCAGCCATGCGAACGCTCAAGGTGGCCAAGAGCGAACTGGATGCGGTCGCACGCGAACTTCAGATCCTCGGCCTAAGTGACTCGCAGTTGGCGGTACTGGGCAGCGAGTCTGGCGCCGCGCTTTCACGATACGAATTACGCAGCCCGGCGGCGGGCCGTATCGTTCAGCGACGCGCGGTCGTCGGCGAGTTCGTCGAGCAGCGGGATGCGCTCTACACGGTCACCGATCTTTCAACGATGTGGCTGATGATGGACTTGCGTGAGCGCGATCTTGCGCTGGTGCGCGTCGGTTTGCCGGTCCTGTTCACCGTGGACGGCCTGCCCGGCCACGCATTCGATGGGATTGTCTCGTGGATCAGCAACACGGTGGACGACCGAACCCGCACTGTCAAAGTCCGAGCGAATGTCCCCAACGAACGCGGCCTGCTCCGCGCCAATATGTTCGGGCTTGCGCGGATTATCGTACATGACAACGACGAAGTGGTTTCCATCCCCAGTGAAGCCGTCCAAACCGACGGCTGCTGCCAACTCGTGTTCGTCAAGCAAGACGAAACTCTCTTTGAGCCGCGTAAGGTTTCCCTGGGGGCCAGCGCCGACGGATATGTCGAGATTCTCGCGGGTCTCGCGTCGGGCGAATCCGTGGTCACCGTCGGCAGCTTCCTGATGAAGACTGAAATCCTCAAGTCCAACATCGGCGCCGGCTGCTGCGACGTGAAACTGGGGAGCTAATCACCATGCTCAACGCCGTCATTTATTGGTCGCTTCGGCATCGCTTTCTGGTGATCGCCATGGCCGTGGGTCTGGCTGTCACGGGTGCCTTCTCCTTGGCGCAACTGCCCATCGTCGCTTTTCCTGATACCACGCCGGTACAGGTCCAGGTCAACACCGTCGCGCCTGCACTGTCGCCCGTCGAGATCGAACAGCAGATCACTTTCCCAGTGGAACAAGCCATCAGTGGTTTGAGGGGGCTTGTGGAAGTCCGGTCTCTCTCCAAGTTCGGCTTCTCCCAAGTCACGGTCATCTTCGACGACGATACCGATATTTATCTCGCCCGGCAGCAAGTGATGGAACGCCTGAGTACCGTCGAATTGCCCGAAGGATTGTCGCAGCCCAAGATGGGGCCGGTCGCTACGGGGCTCGGAGAAGTCTTCCACTACATAATCACCAGCGACACAAAAAACCTCAGCGACCTGCGTTCTATTCAGGACTGGATCATCAGGCCGCAGCTTCGCAGCGTCATCGGCGTGGCGGAAGTGAACAGTTGGGGAGGGCACGAGCGTCACTATCAAGTCGTCGTCGATCCTGCAAAGCTGACGAAGTACGACCTGTCGCTCTTGGATTTATTCAATGCGCTTCGCCGCAACAACGCCAATGTCGGCGGCGGCAACATCACGCGATCCGGCGAGCAGTTGCTCGTTCAGGGCATCGGGTTCGTAACGACGCTCGAAGAGATCGGCAACATTGTCGTGACGGCTATGGATGGTGTCCCCATCTATGTGCGTGATCTCGGCGAGGTGATTGACGGCCACGAGGTGCGCCGGGGTGCCGTCACCTACGGCGGCAAGGGCGAAGCCGTTCTGGGGCTTGGCTTCATGCTCATGGGCGAGAACAGCCGCGATGTCACCGAGCGGCTCAAGACACGTATGGAGCAAGTCAGGATGTCGCTTCCGCCGGATGTGGAAGTCAAGACAGTGTACGACCGGACAGAGTTGGTCGATCTCGTACTCAACACCGTGAGGACCAATTTGTTCGAGGGCGCCATCCTCGTGGTCGTTGTGCTGTTTCTCTTCCTGGGGAACTTCCGGGCCGGACTGATCGTTGCATTGGCAATCCCGCTCTCGATGCTGTTCGCGG
>JAPULC010000484.1 GCA_027295305.1 Gammaproteobacteria bacterium | reverse complement strand
TCACCGTCCAGACAAAGAAAGGTCTGTTCTTTCGCGCCTTGGCGCCGCTGGTGCTTCACGCGAACGAGCTGATCGTGGCAGATCGACAGCGCGTCGAGGCGCTCGCCATAGTGCGAGCAGTAGAGTCGCTGTCGCCAGAGGAACAGCAGTGGCTGAACGAGCTCGCGGCGCGTTACAAGATCGATCTGGTCAAGGGTGAGATTGCTGGCGCACGTATCGATGAGCTACTGCGCAGGGTCGACATCGTGCCGGTCTCGTTGGCGCTGAGCCAGGGCGCCGAAGAGAGTGGCTGGGGCACTTCACGCTTCGCGGCCGAAGGCAACGCGCTGTTCGGCCAGTGGACCTGGGGCGAAAACGCCATGAAGCCCAAACGACAACGTGCCAGTCTCGGCAACTACGGACTCGCGGCATTCGAGACGCCCCTGGAGTCCGTGTTGGCATACATACACAACCTCAACACGCACCGGGCGTACACAGAGCTGCGCACCCGGCGAGCCGAGCTTCGTGCTGCTGCCGAACCACTCAGCGGGCGTGCATTGGCAAAGACCTTGACGCGGTACTCCGAGCGCGGCGCCGACTACGTCAAGGCGCTGCACGCCATCATGTCGGTCAATCAGCTCGATGCGGCGGACGCCGCGTATCTGGGCAATGGCCCGACGATCTATCTGGTTCCCGTGGGCGAGGGGGCTTAGCGGTAATGGGAGGAACACCCATGAGTGAGCTCGAGTGGGTAGGCAAACCTGCCGTAGAAGCTGGCGTGATCGAACGCGAGTTCGCGCTTCATGCCAACGGGCGCACAGTACCCGGTGTGCTCTGGTTGTCCGCTGCGGCAGATGCGCCCGAACCACTGGTGCTGCATGGCCACGGAGGTAGCGGGCACAAACGCGCCGACAATGTGCTCCGAAGTGCACGCAAAACCGTGACCGAGTGCGGCATTGCCGTGGCAGCCATCGACGGCCCGGTCCACGGCGACCGCGCAACCCCAGAATCCGAAGCGTTGCGAGAGCATGACCGGGATGCCTGGCGCAGGGAGTTTCTCGAAGGCAGCACCTACGATGAGATGGCGCAGGCTTGGAAAGCCACGCTCGATGCACTTTCCGCTCTCGACGAAATCGACGCATCGAGGATCGGCTATCGTGGATTCTCCATGGGCACGCGCTATGGCATCCCCTTCGTGGCGGCGGAGCCGCGCATCAAAGTCGCCGCGATGGGGCTCAATAGCTCTCAACGTGAACGGCTGATGGCCGATGCGCCGAAGATTCAATGTCCGGTGCTCTTCATCCAGCAGCTCGAGGACGAGCTCATGCCGCGCAATGCAGTGCTCGAGCTCTTCGACGCCATCGGCACTTCGGACAAACGATTGCACGCCAATCCCGGTGCGCATGCCGCGGTGCCGCCGGACGAGCAGGACGCCATCCGCGCGTTCCTAGCCGGGCATCTCAACCCCCATGAGTAGCCCAAGAGAGCCCCAGCCCTCCGTTGCGGGTACGTCGCCATCGGAAGTTGAAAAGTTGTAGGCGGGCTGCGCCTTGATGCCAGTCAACTCCAATCGAGCTACGACGGTGATGGTTCAAGAGTATTCGATACGTGGGATCTTCTCAGTCGACCCACGCTCCCGGAGACAGCCATGACACTTTATCTGCCAACCGATACCGCTTGGGAAACCGAGGACCCTGCCGCGGAAGGGTGGAACGCCGCTGGGCTTCGAGAGGTGGTGGAGTTTGCCCGCGGTAGTCACTCCAGCGCATTTCTCATGATCCAGAACGGGCGGATCCTCACCGAGGACTACTGGGCACCGACAATGCACGATCTGCCGGAGCCCGTTCAGCGGGGCTACGGCAATATGCGACGGGACATCCTCGCAAGCGGTCAACCCGTAGAGGACGTCGCCTCTCTGCAGAAGTCGGTGACGGCGGTGCTGACCGCCATAGCCCGGCAGAAGGGCATGCTCGACTACGGCGATCGGTTCGGGAGCTACCTCGGCGAAGGCTGGAGTAAGACATCACCCGAGCTGGAGGACGCGATCACCATTCGACACGTGATGTCCATGACCAGCGGCCTCAGTGATCAACTCGAATTCGAGGCTGAGCACGGAGAGCAATGGCGCTACAACACGTCGGTGTACCAGAGACTCGTCCGTGCCATCGGTGCCGCGGCAGGCACTCACTTCGAGCAAATCACGCGGGAATGGCTGACGGGTCGCATCGGCATGTACGACACGCGCTGGATTTCTCGTGTCTGGAGCGATGATCCGAATCTTCTGGGGCTCTCTACGACCGCGCGCGATCTCGGCAGATTCGGACTGCTCGTATTGAACGGGGGCCGCTGGGGTAAAGAGGAGATCGTCGACATGGATCTTCTCGAAGAACTCCTCCAGCCCAGCCAGTCATACAACCCCGCGTACGGTCTGCTGTGGTGGCTGAACGATAGCGAGATTCATCAACTGCCGGCGAACCCGGACGCGGTGGAGGGTCCCTTGATTCCCAGTGCGCCCCGCGACATGGTCGCAGGTCTGGGTGCACTCGACCGCAAGCTCTACGTCGTGCCGAGTCAGCGACTCGTGATAGTGCGCATGGGCGCACTGGGCGCGGCGTCAATGGAGCAGTCGAGATCCACGTTCGACGACGCGCTCTGGCTACGACTGAAAGAAGCGATGAGTTGACGAAAGGGACAGTCCCCTATTCTTAGAAGTCGATCGACTTCTTGGAACGCATCTTCTTCGCCTTTCCTCGACGCACCTTAGTGTCGGTACGCCGCTGTTTCGACGCCCTCGAAGGTTTCGTTTTGATGCGCGGCTTGGGTGCGTGGCTCGCGCGCTGGACGAGATCCACCAGGCGTTCGATCGCATCCTCGCGGTTGCGCGCCTGGGTACGCTGTCGGTGTGCTTCGATGACGAGTTCGCCGTGTTTCGTCAGGCGCCGGCCGGCTAAACGCTCGAGTCGTGTGCGAATGGGAGCGGGCAACCCCGCGCTATCGAGGTTCACCCGGAGCTGCACCGCGGTGGACACCTTGTTCACGTTCTGCCCCCCCGGGCCCGGGCTTCGAACGAACTGAAACTCCATCGCCTCTTCCGGAATGGCGATGCCGCGTGTGATCTGCAATTTCATCCAGTAGCCTGTCGAATAACAGACTACTAGGCGAGGACGTCCGACAGGAACTCATCCAGCGCTTCCGCGAAGTCCTTCGGGTTGTCGCTGTGCACGTTGTGCGTGGCGCGCGGAATCTCAACCAGACGCGCATTCGACATCCCGTCGACGACACGACGCGCAACTTCGGGACTCAGGATCTTGCTCCACGCACCACGAAAGAGAATCGTTGGCTGCTCGATGCTGAAGAGATCCTCCCACATCGCATCGGCCCTTTGCGCACGCGCCGCGGCGCGCACATCGTCACTTAGCTGACGATCCCCGCGCCGGCGGCGGTGATCCTGCTTCCACGTATAGCGCCCGTCCTCCGTGGGTTTGAGGCTGTGGGTCAGGCTATAGCGCAAATGCTCGGGTGCACGATGAGGAATGAACTTCCGGGCGCGGGCGAGAAAGTCCTCGAAGCGATCGAGGGTCTCCGTCTCATGGCGAAACGCCTCCATCTCGATCTGGCCGTCACGCATGGTCTCGGGTGCGACGTCCACGATTCCCACGGCATCGAGCCGCTCCGGATGACGCGCCGCGTAACGAATCGTATTCATGCCGCCCATCGACATGCCGACGAGGGTGAGATGGTTGTAGCCTAGATGGTCGATGAACTGGCGCGTGTCCTCGAGCATGAGATCGCCGTTGTCCTTGTCGAGATCCTCGTCCGGTGTCCACTCGGTGTCGCCGTGTCCGCGCTGGCTGAGCGCAATGAGGTGATAGCTATCGCGCAGCATGAGCGCGGCCATGTCCCACGTATGCGCTTGCAACGAGCCTCCATGAAGGAGCACCACATGGGGTAGATGCTCGTTTCCCCAGTCGAGGTAGTGCAACCGAATACCGTTCAGGCGAACGTAATGATCCGTGGGTATCACGATGGCTTTCGGCTCGAGCCCGGCGGCTTTTGCTGCGGCGGCCATCAGCTCTGCATAGTCGATGCTATCGGCTGTCATATGCGGACCCCTTTTTCACTATCTAATTCCCGTCCAGAAATTCGCCGTCCGGGCCCCGGTTCGCTAGTTCGCTCCAGAATGCGCAGCATTCTGGAGCGAACTATTCAACGTCGGAATAGCTAACGCTCGAATCGTCGGGTGCGATGAACTGCACACCCCCGCCATTGTCGGAGAACGCGCCGTGTTTCTTGGCATCCGGGTAATAGATGACTTCGGGATCATCCATCGAGCTCAACGCGAGATACCTGAGTTTCGATTCCGAAGTATTGACGATCTGATGCGCGGTTCCGGAGCCCGTGCCCGCGAAGAAAATTTCGCCCTCACGTATTTCGTACTCATCATCGTCATAACGAAGCGTCCCCTTACCCTCGAGAACTATGAACACTTCCTCCTGACCGTAATGCAAATGATAAGGCCAAGCCCGTTTGCCTGGCTCAAGCTCGACTACGGTACAGCCGATCTTCGTCATTCCGAGCAGATCTCCCACCTTTGCGATGCTCGCAGAGAAATTCCGTCCGTCTCCAATCGTCGTCCTTTTTACTGAATCGAGATCGATTTTGGCTGGGTTGTTAGCCATCTTTCACTGCCCCTCTCTCATGCCAGATGCATTACAGATGCAGTCCAGACGTAGTCCACACGCGTCCGGCCCATAAAGGACCGACTCGGTCAGCCCCCTGGTTACGCGCTTGGCGGCACGTTCTGATTCAGATGAAACAGATTCTCCGGATCGTATCGGTCCTTGAGTGTCTGCAATCGCTCGAAATTGATCCCATAAGCCGCCTGCACGCGCGCGGGGCCTTCATCTGCAGTCAAGTAATTGCTGTACGCGCCGGCTGCATAGAAACGTTCCATCGCCGTGTACGTGTCCTTCGTCCACGCAATGTTCTTCTCGTTCTCGCCGGGCTCGAGCCATTCGGAGATCACCAGCAGGTTGTACGCCGGATCACGATGCGCAAACGCAGTCTCGGTTGGACTCACCCGGGTCACGGCCCCGTGTAGATGTTCGAGCAGAAGGACGCTCATCGTCGAGGGGCACTGCTCGAACTGCGTCACCATCGTATCGATGGCGTCGTCGGTCAACCCCGAAAGCATGTTCGATTTCCAGTAATTCATCGCGCCCTTCGGGAAGCCCTCATCGAGCATCGTATTGAGCTCGCTGTAGGAAACGGGTCCGACCGTATCGTCGATGGGTGACCCGAATTGCTTGATGGGTGCGACGGCCGCCTCGGCCTCCGCCACCGGGCCACAATGACACAGCAGCATGGCTGCGATCGGCGAGCCGTCCGGCGCATACCGCAGCCCGCAAAACACCGTGAGCTCATCGGGCACCTCCGCGGTGAACTCGCGATAGTACCGAAGCACCTCACGCGCATCGCTGAACGAGTGCACCACGACGCCCCCGATCACGGTGGGTCCGACCGGATAGACCTGAAATTCGAACGACGCGGCCACACCGAAGTTTCCGCCACCGCCTCGAATCGCCCAGAAGAGATCGGGTTCGTTCTCGGCGCTCGTCATCACCACATCGCCACTCGCAAGGACCATCTCGGCTGAGATCAGATTGTCGAGGGCGAGTCCATATTTCCCCATGAGCCAGCCGAGGCCTCCGCCGAGGGTGAGACCCGCGACCCCCGTGCTCGAAACCGCACCACCTGTGCTCGCGAGGCCATGAATCTGCGTTTCGCGATTGAACTCGCCCCACGTCACGCCACCCTGGCAGCGGATACGTCGGGTCAACGGATCCACGATCGCACCCTTCATGGTCGCAAGGTCGATCATGATCCCATCGTCGCAGACCGCATTGCCCGCGACGTTGTGTCCGCCGCCGCGCACCGCGATCTCGAGGCCTTCGTGGCGCGCGAATCTCACGGCGTCCACGATGTCCGCCGTGCTTCGGCAGCGTGCAATCAGAGCGGGTTGCTTGTCGATGTGTCCGTTGTGGACGCGCCGCGCGTCGTCGTATCCCTCATCCCCGGCACGCAGCAGTGGGCCCGCAAAGGATTGCGCGAGCTGATCGATGGTTGGCGCATTCATCAAACCGTCCCCCCGAGAAAACGCATCTGTCGAGCCCGATACTACGGCCAAATCGCGGTGTCGGCCATTGGCGTGCCGAGGTAATCTCCCCCGTATGGAGATGGGCTATCTGCGCGAGGATGGGAACGAGGCTGATTCACTCCAGAACTAAGTTCTCGGTTCAAACGCACACATCATGCGCGTCTCGATGCTGCGTCGTCCGGGCGCATCGGCAGGTGCGGTGTTGTCGTCGAACGATGTGTGCGGACACATCTGCGCCACACCCGAGCGCGTATCCAACTGCTTGAAGATCATCACTTCGCCCGTCTGCATCTGCGGGAAGTAGCAGAAGCGGTGATTGGCGTTGAACATCGGAATCGACGAGCGGCCGTCCTTACCGTAACCGGTATAGTAATAATCGACGACGTCGGCTTCCTCGAGACTCGTTGCGTCGATCACCGTCAATGGATTCTGTTGCACCTCACGATCGAAGGGTTGCCAGGCGTTGAACCACGCGAAATCCCACTGATCGGAAAGCGCAGGATCCAGCTCGTAGCGCTCGAGCATACGCCGCGCCATGCTCGACACGTCGTGACTGCTGTAGTCGCAGTGGATGAAGCGCGCGTACGCCGTGTTGAACGAATCCTTCGCCTCGGTGCGAACGAGGTGCTGCATCATGAAGACGTGATCGGCGCCTGCCAACTCTTTGACCAGCGATTGCACCTCGGAATAGTAGGTCGACTTGACCTCCTCGTCGTCACGGAAATCCGTGACTGCAGAGTGGAGTTCGCTCAACCGGAAACCATTGGTGTCGAGATCGAGCTCGCCGCGCGCATTCTGCGGGCGGACATCGAAGATGTCGACATCGGTGGGTGTGGTGTTTGCGCGGCGACTGTCGCGATCGCCAATCCGCGCGAGCTCTTCGCTGTCCCGCCATTTGGAGTTGAGGTAGCGAACCTTTGCGCGAACAGATGAAGCCGTCATGGATTTAGGCCCCCGAACCGATCCCGTCCGGCTCAGTCTATCAAAGTACCAGCTGTACCGCCTGCGGATTGCACCGCATCGTAGCTTCACGCTCCGCAAAACACGGGCGCTCTCGGACAGCATCGGCGCGCGTCGATTATGATGCGCCTCCATGAGCTCCACCCTCCAGACGATCGACAAGATGGTTCGCCCCCAGGGCCACGTCTTCTACGGCTGGTGGATCGTCCTCGCGGCGCTGGGAATCCAGATGCTCTCGAGCGCGCTGTGGATGCAGT